>CAZSEG010000013.1:0-4189 GCA_964605875.1 uncultured Chitinophagaceae bacterium | reverse complement strand
CTCTTTTGCATCCTGAACTTTTTGGCGAAGCCGGATTGAAGTGGTGGGTGCAAAAGAGTGTTTAGTGAATGGATGCTGCAATACCTAATTATAGGTATTTTTCATGCCTTTTTTCCGGTTAAACAGCTAAGATTTTCTCCATTCATCCTTTTTCGGACATCCAAATTGCTTAATCCGTACTCATTCGGGTGTCGCAGGGTTTATTCCTTTTTACTTTTGCGGTTGTGATTTCTTCAAGCCAAAATTTTTTAGCCGAAGTGTCAACCATCAACTTTTTTGACTGGTGGCAGCTTAAATGCGATAACGGCAGGCAGGTGTGGCATTTTTCTCCTCCGCAGGAATTTCAGCATATAAAATTCGACACTGATGAAGGGCGGGAGATTTTATCAGCTATGACTAAGCAATTTGTTTTTGATAAAACCAAAAACCCTAACAGTCAGGATAAGGTATTTAGAAGCAAAGCAACTTTCAACACAAATGTAAAAGCAGGTAGTGCGAAAGAAGCCCTGCAAAAAGGTTGGGAATACTACACACAATTGCAGGATGATGACGGACATTGGGCGGGCGACTATGGCGGACCCATGTTTCTTTTGCCGGGCTTGATAATTGTGGCGCACATTACTCAAACGGAAATTCCCGCACCACACAAAACCCTGATGATGCAATACATGCTTAATCATCAAAATGCCGATGGCGGCTGGGGGCTGCATTTAGAAGGTAAAAGCACAATGTTTGGCACTTGCCTGCAATATGTTTCGCTGCGTATTTTGGGTGCAACTGACAACATTGCTTTGAAAAAAGCACAACTTTGGATTCATCAAAACGGTGGCGCAACGGGCATTCCGCCCTGGGGTAAATTTTATCTTTCTTGTTTGAATGTTTATGAGTGGGAAGGTTGCGATTCTTTGTTACCCGAGCTGTGGTTGCTGCCAAAATTTTTACCCATTCATCCTTCAAAATACTGGTGTCATGCGCGATTGGTTTATCTGCCCATGAGCTATTGCTTTGCAGTGAAATTGAAAGCTCCCGAAACCTTGCTTACTTATGAACTTCGCAAAGAATTATATGCGGAGGATTACCACAAAATTGATTGGCAAAAAGCGCGCGACAACTGTGCCGAAACAGATAAATATCATCCCGCTCATCCGGCATTGGATGTGCTGAATTTTTTCAGCAATGCGTATGAAAAAATTGCCTCTGCATCGCTGCGCAACAAAGCATTGAACTATGCATACAAATACATTCAGGCAGAAGATTTGCAAACCAATTATTTGAATATTGGTCCGGTAAATAAAGTGATGAATATGCTGTGTGTTTGGCACCGCGAAGGCAACAAAAGCGAAGCCTTTAAAATGCACAAAGAAAAGCTATTCGATTACCTGTGGGTTTCAGAAGATGGCATGAAAATGCAGGGCTACAACGGCTCGCAATTTTGGGATACAGCCTTTGCCATTCTTGCCATGAAAGAAGCAGGCATTGAAAAATCATTTGCCGAAAATTATTGCAAGGCAATTGATTTCACGCGCAAACAACAAATTGCCGAAGAACCTTTTCAATGGAACAAATTCTTTCGGCACACATCAAAAGGCGGCTTTCCCTTTTCTACCCAAATGCACGGCTGGCCCATCACTGATTGCACTGCCGAGGGCGTAAAAATTCTGTTGAATGAATTGCCCGATTCGCCAACCGAAACTGATATTAAAAACCTAACTAACCCTGTTGATGTTATCCTTTCTTTTCAAAATAAAGATGGCGGTTGGGCAAGCTACGAAAACACCCGCGCGCCCAAGTGGATTGAAGCCTTAAATCCATCGCAAATTTTCGGCAACATCATGCTTGATTATTCCTACACAGAATGTACTTCGGCAAGTGTGCAGGCATTGGTGAAATTCAATGCTAAGTTTCCTGATTACAGGAAGGCAGAAATTCAATCGGCAATAAAAAATGGCATACAATTTATTTTGAAGCAGCAACGCGAAGATGGCTCGTGGTATGGCTCGTGGGCGGTGTGCTTTACCTACGGCACTTGGTTTGCGGTTGAAGCATTGTATTTGGTTAAGAAGCTGAATTTTATTTCAGGAAATGAAATCGAAACTGCTATGAAAAAAGCTGAATCTTTTCTGCTTTCAAAACAAATGTCCGATGGCGGCTGGGGCGAAAATTTTGAAAGCTGTGTGCAGAAAAAATACATTGAAAGCAACACATCACAAAGTGTAAACACTGCATGGGCTTTGATGGCTTTAATGTTTTGCAGTACAAACAAAAATGCAATCGAAAAAGGAATAAAATTATTGATAGAAAAGCAACAGACCAATGGCGACTGGCAGCAGGAGGAAATCAATGGCGTGTTCAATCACAACTGCATGATTAGCTATTCAAACTACAGGAATATTTTTCCGTTGTGGGTGATTGGCAGGTATGGTTCGGCTACGCTCACCATGACAGTAGGCAGTGGAAATACAAGTAGGCAGTGAACAGTAGGCAGTAGGCAGTGGAATACAAGTAGGCAGTGGGCAGTGCGTTTTTCATTGGTCTTTCATCATTGGTCTTTGGTCGTCAGTCCTTCGTCAAAAACATTCATCAATTATCAAATTCAAAATAACTAACCTTGTTGCAGCAAATTAAAAATTCACCGGTTTTACCTGATATGCAAAACTTAACTGCAATAGCCGCTATCTACGATAAGCAATTCAAGAAAGATATTTTCACCTTCGAGCCGCAAAGCCTTTACCAGCCTATCAATTCGGCTATGGCGAACAGCGGCAAGCGCATTCGTCCGCTGCTGTTGCTGATGGCTACCGACCTTTTTGGCGGCAATGTTTACGATTCATTGAATGCAGCTTTTGCAATTGAATTGTTTCACAATTTCACCTTGGTTCATGATGATATTATGGACGATGCGGCACTGCGCAGGGGCAAGCCGACTTTATACAAAACTGAAGGCTTGAACAAGGCAATTCTTGCAGGCGATGCGATGCACCTTCATGCACATCGTTATCTTTTAAAAGTACCTGCAAATTGTTTTTCAGATGTGTTGAATGTATTCAACAAAGCAGCCATAGAAATTATAGAAGGGCAGCAAATGGATATGGACTTTGAAGCCCGTATGGATGTGAAGGTGGAAGAGTATTTAAAAATGATTGAATACAAAACATCTGTGCTGCTGGCTGCTGCCTTGCAGATTGGCGCAGTAATCGGTGGCGCATCCAATGCCGAACAGGAGAAGATTTACACCTTCGGATTAAGTCTTGGTTTGTCGTTTCAGATTAAAGACGACTACTTGGATACTTTTGGCGAGGGTGATAAAGTGGGCAAAAAAATTGGCGGAGATATTCTGCGTAACAAAAAAACTTTTCTGTGGCTTACTGCATGGAATAATGCCGACAAAAATCAAAAACAACAATTGGAACAACTACTTGCAGAAACCGATGAAGACAAAAAAATTGCAGGTGTGTTAGATGTATTTCACGCCCTGCAAGTGAAAGAAAAAACCGAACAAGCCATTGCCGATTTCTACAACGATGCACTCAGCAATCTCGAAGCAATCAGAGTGAAAGAAGCCTACAAAGAACCGCTGCAAGAACTTGCGCGCGCATTGTATGCGAGGGAGTATTAAGACTTTGTTGCTAACAAAGCCTTTTGCAACTTAAAACAGCTTTACATAAGATTCAAAAATATAAATGCGGTTTCGTTTGTAGCCTGTCAGTTCTTTTAGAATACCCAAGCGTATAAAATCGGTTATCATACGATTAGCTGCACCGGGAAATACCCCTATTGCTTCCGCTATTTGCGAACCGTCCATAATGGGTTGTGTGTAGAGCGCGGTCAGTAATTTTTGAGCGTCTTTTTGCTTACGCCCCAAAGTTACCAACTTTTGGCGTTCGGTTTCATCGCGCAACTTTATGATATGCTGAAAAGTGGCGATGCTGCTTTGAGCCGTTTCTGTTACGCCTTGCAGAAAAAAAGCAATCCATTCCGATAAGACGTTGTGCGTTCTTGTTTCGGTGAGTTTTTCATAATAATCGCGCCTGTTTTTTTCAAAGTAATATGACAAATAAAGCGTTGGATATTTGAGCAACTTTTTATCAATAAGATACAAGGTAATAAGCAGCCTGCCTATGCGCCCGTTTCCGTCTAAAAACGGATGTATGGTTTCAAACTGGTAATGAATAATGGCTATTTTGATTAA
>CAZSEG010000012.1:22030-34732 GCA_964605875.1 uncultured Chitinophagaceae bacterium | reverse complement strand
GCAATCCGAAGACCCTTCGTTTATGCGGCACAGAGGCTTTCTTGAAACTGCTTTCAGAGAATCTGTTATTCAGAATATAAGAGAGAAGCGGTTTGCGCGTGGTGGCAGCACCATTACTATGCAATTGGTAAAGAATGTGTTTTTGAACCGTGATAAAAACATTGCGCGCAAGGTGGAGGAAGCCATGATTGTTTACCTGATTGAAAACCTGAATTTAGTGAGTAAAGAAAGGATGCTGGAAGTGTATTTGAACATTATTGAATGGGGTCCAAATGTGTATGGAATCGGTGAAGCATCGCGGTTTTATTTTGGCAAAAAGCCATCGGAACTTACATTGTCTGAAAGTATTTTTCTGGCGGGAATTATTCCCAAGCCGCGCGCTTTTAAGTATCATGTAGAAAAGGACGGAACTTTGAAACCTCACTTTGTAAAGTTCTTTGAAGTGCTTACTAACAGAATGATTGGCAGAGGCACAATTGCACCGGAGGATGCGCTGAAAGTTTTTGAGAAGCTAAAGTTTAAAGGGGCGGCTTTGCAACATATTTCGCCTTATGAAACAGAACAGGATGAACCGTAGAGACGTAATTTATTGTGTCTGTAATTGGGGCAGAAACGCAATTTATTAGAAACGCAATAAATTGCGTTTCTACGGTTGTTTTCTGCCAAAAAATCATTCACATTTGATGCCATGCAATACATCAGATATTTCGTTGTTGTTATGGTGTTTTTTTCGGGTTGCAAATGCAATAACGAAAAGAAACAAAACCTAAAAGTTTTTCGCTATAATCAGGCTTCGGGCATCGCATCGTTAGACCCTGCCTTTTCAAAAGACCAGGCAACAATTTGGGCTTGTAATCAATTGTATAACAGCCTTGTTGCTTTGGATTCAAACCTTAATGTAGTGCCTGCAATTGCTCATTCTTGGGATGTGGGTGAGGATGGAAAAACTTACACTTTTTATCTGCGCAGCGATGTGTTTTTTCACAACAATGAATGTTTTGAAAACGGAAAGGGGAGGAGCGTGGTTGCGCAGGATGTGGTGTATAGTTTTCAAAGAATTATTGATGAAAAAGTTGCTTCGCCCGGTGCGTGGATTTTTAATGGGAAGTTGCATAATGATTCAGCTTTTGTTGCACTGAATGATTCTATTTTTCAATTAAAACTTTCCAATCCGTTTCCGCCAATTCTCGGTATTCTTTCCATGCAGTATTGCTCGGTGATTCCGCATGAGGCAGTTGAAAAATATGGCAGCGATTTAAGAGCTAATCCTGTGGGTACAGGTGCATTTAAATTTAAAAATTGGGTAGAGGGCAATGCGCTTGTGCTGCTTAAAAACGAGAACTACTTTGAACAAGACGATGCCGGAAATAAGCTGCCGTACATTGACGGCATCAAGGTGAGCTTTATGGATAATAAAAAGACCGAGTTTCTTTCGTTCAAACAAAAGGATCTTGATTTTATTTCGGGAATTGATGCTGCCTACATTGATGAAGTGCTGGAAGAAAACGGAGATTTGAAAGCCTCATTGAAAAATTCAATTGTGTTGCATAAAGTACCTTATCTGAACACAGAATATCTTGGGTTTTATGTGAATGAAAATGACGAAAAAGAGAACCTTTTTGTGAACAAATATTTTCGTCAGGCTTTGAATTACGCCATTGACCGCAGGGAGTTGATTCGCTATTTGCGCAACGGTGTCGGGCATCCTGCCGAGCAGGGTTTTGTGCCGCGCGGTTTGCCTTCGTTTGATGCAAATACAAAGGGCTACACTTATGATATTGAAGCCGCAAAAAAGCTGTTGAAACAGGCAAATTACAACGGACAAGAATTGAAACTTTACACCAATGAAACTTACAAAGACATGGCGTTGTTGGTTGCAAAACAATTGGAGGCGGTTGGCGTGAAGGCGAAAGTTGAGTTGTCGCAGCCGTCAATTTTGCGCGAGTGGATGAGTGCCGGAAAAGTGCAGTGGTTTCGTGGTTCGTGGCTGGCAGATTATCCCGATGCGGAAAATTATTTTGCGGTGTTTTACAGCGGCAATGATGCTCCGCCAAACTACACGCGCTTTGCCAATAAAGAATTTGACAGATTGTATGTAGCCGCGTGCCGCGAAACTGACGATGCTAAACGTTTGGAACTTTACAAAAAAATGGATGCGATTATCATTGAAGAAGCTCCCGTGATTCCGCTTTATTATGATGAAGTGTTGCGCTTTGTGCAGCCCGGTATTTTGGGGCTTTCAAACAATGCGCAGAATTTGCTGGATTTGAGGAGAGTGAAATTACAATAAAGCTAAAAACACATTTTTTAACCACATAGAAACATAGTTGATTCTGATAGCGGACTATGTCCAAAACTTGTTTTGGCTATGTAAACTTTAATCTTTTTGATTTCACACAGAGTAGAGGAGAACACAGAGCGTTTGCTTACGCAAACAAATACAACTCATAGCAATATGTTTCTATGTGGTTAAACATTTTACCATATAGCATTTGTGTCCACGCGGTTGCTCTCCGAAGGAGATGGGAGAAAAAATGCACTCAGTTCTTCCAAAAACTCTTTCGGCTTTTCTGCATGAACCCAATGCCCTGCATCTTTTATTTCGCTTAGTTCATTATCGGGAAATAATTCCTGAATGACACTATAATTTCCGGCATTGATGTAAGGTGATTTTGCTCCTTTAATAAATAGTGTTTTACCTGCGAAAGGCTTGCCCGAAACTTCACCCGAAATATTCTGATAGGCATCCCAAAGTGATTGCACATTGAACCGCCATGCAAAGTGGTTTTCCTCATTGCGATACAAGCCTTTCATTAAAAATTGAATGGTGCTTTCGTCTTCTTTAGGCAGCTTGTTTCGCAAGTGAGTTTCTACTGCATCTCTGCTTTCTTTCTGCAATAAATCGGCAGTAAGCAAAGCATTAAAAATATGGCCGTGCCTGTCGGGGTAAGCTACGGGTGCAACATCCACAATCACTAATTTTTCAACTAACAAAGGATGTTGCATGGCAAAAAGCATGGCAGCCTTTCCACCCATTGAATGTCCTATGATATGTGCCTTTTTAATTTGTTGTTGTTCAAAAAAATGCAACAAATCATCACTCAAAATCTGATAGCTGAAATCATTGCTGTGGAAAGATTTTCCATGATTGCGCTGGTCTATGATATACACTTTGAAGTTGGCGGAAAGTTGCTTTGCGATGCTTTGCCAGTTATCCAACGAGCCTAAAACGCCATGCAGAATAACAAGGGGAAAACCTTCGCCAAAAGTTTTGTAGTTTAATGTAATCATCTGCTATTCAAAAAATCTTTCTCGTTACAAGGCTAAAACACACCCCTAACCCCTCTCAAGAGGGGAACAAAACAGCCTTACTACATCATTTTCGTCCGCTTCAATAAAAATGGAAGCAGCACTTCGCGGTAGTCTTTGTTGATGTCGGCAGCCACAAACTCGATGTTATACTGCGCGCATTTCAGTTTCAGTTCTGTATAAAACTTATCCATTTGTGTGGTGTAAAATTCTTTTACATCGTTGGGTTGCAGCTTTAGTTTTTCACCGCTTTCCATATCAATAAACTCGTAAGGGCGATTCTCAAAAGTAAAATCCAATTCCTGTTGTTTATCGGTAACGTGAAACAGAATTACTTCATGCTTGTTGTATTTCAGATGTTGCAGCGCAGCAAATAATTCTTCGGTATTTTCTCCGTCAAACATATCGCTGAACAACACAATCATGCTGCGCTTGTGAACCGTTTCGGCAATTTCGTGCAGACATTTTGCTGCATTTGTTTTTACGTTCAGCGGTTGTGTTTTCAGCAAATCTTCCAACTGGCTGAAAAGCATTTGCTGATGCTGCATCGTGGCGCGGGCGTTGGAGTTTACGTTCACTTTATCCGTAAAAATACTCAGCCCGTAAGCATCGCGCTGACGTTTCAAAAGATTGATAATGCTTGCCGCAGCAATCACCGAAAATTTCAATTTAGATGGTTTGTTTTTATCATCTTTCGGAAACAGCATAGACGAAGAAGCATCAATCACAATCTGGCAACGCAGGTTGGTTTCCTCTTCGTATCGCTTCACAAACATTTTGTCGGTGCGGGCATAAACTTTCCAGTCAATATTTTTGGTTGGCTCGCCCTGATTATACAAACGGTGTTCGGCAAATTCTACCGAAAAACCGTGAAATGGAGATTTGTGTAAACCTATGATAAACCCCTCCACCACTTGCTTTGCAAGTAATTCAAGACTGCTAAATTCGTTTAGTTGTTGCAACTGCTGCATGGGGCGAAGATAATAATAGTAGGCAGTGTGGTTCGACTTCGCTCTCCATGACAGTGGACAATCCGTGTAATCCATAAATCTGCGTAATCATCACTTGTGTAATCATTGTTTACATCCTAATTCACTTTGTAAATAAAACGAACTGTTCCCGTTTGCAGTTCAGCGGCATTTGCGTTTGAATCAAAACGGTATTTTAATGCAGCTTCAACCGATGTTTTAATCAAACCTTCATCGGAAGTTGTTGAGCCTGCTTGTGTATATCGGGCATCCACTACTTTACCGTTTCTGTCCACTTTGATTTGTATTACAACAGTTCCGCGCGCCTGAGATTTATCATTCACTTCGGGTTTCGACTTCAATTGTCTTCCGGCAAGGCGCACATTGCCATCTCCAAGCCCATCGCCTTGTCCCGTTCCCTGCCCTGTGCCGCTGCCCTGATAACTTTTTGAATTTGGGTCGCCACCCAATTGCCCTTGATCGCCTTTGCCGCCACCTTCGCCATCGCCTGTGCTGCTGTTTGGTTTGCCGTAAGCACCCGGTTTAAACAATGCGTTTTCATCTGCTTTAGGTTGTGGCGGAGCTGGAGTTGCGTTTGCAGTTACGGGCTTTTCCACAGGTTTTACAACTTCCGGTTTTGGCGTGGGCGTTTCTTTTTTCTTGATGGGTTCGGGTTTGGAAAGCACGGGCGCATCTTCAATATCCTGCGTGGCTAATTCTTCTTCCTGAGAAGTAGAAGCGGCAGGTGGCGCGGGAGTTGGCACACTTGCAGCAGCTACGGGCGTGTAGGTAAATGCCTGTTCATCGCCTTCGCCAACATCGCTTGTGCCGAAGTTTACGCTCATGCCACCTTCGTTGTCCACATAAGGCGGATTGGGCAGCGACAATGTGCTGAGATAAAGCAACAGCAACAGCAAGCCATGCACCAACAGCGTGATTACCGTTGATGTAATCCGCTTTCTGTTTTCAAAAGAATTATTGTCTGTTTCAAATGATGCCGTGAACATGATGCTTTGATGCTGCTGATGAATTATTCCATATTTTTTAAACGAAGTATCAACTGTTTTTTGTTGCCAAAACCATTTTCACTTTCAACCTGTTGCCGATGGAAATTAAATCCACTACGGTTTGCACGGGCAATGTGTTGTCTGCTCTTAAAACTACTGTTGCATCTTCCATTCCCGAAACAAGTTTTGTCAGTTCGGGTTCAACCATTTCGTAGGTTGTGGGCGCGTTGTTGATGAAGTAATTCTTTTGCGCATCAATAGAAATGGTGATGTTTTGTTTGGTAACGGTTTGCCCTGCCTGCGCTTTCGGCAACACCAATTTTATCACCGATGGGTTTACCATTGTGGATACAATCAAAAAGAAAAGCATCAGGAAAAACATAATGTCGCTCAGTGATTCCGAGCGCACTTCTGACCGCATCCTGCTTTTTCGTAAACTCATGTTACTTTATTTAAGATTTAAGATTTTGTGATTTAAGATGTTTGCTTAAACCAACTATAATCTTTAAATGATTAATTTATTTTTCACTATTAACGAATCAATTAAAACATACAAATACAAACACACCCCTACCCCTCTCAAGAGGGGAAAACAGCCAATACAAGTTCTCCCTCTCACACTCATTTTCCAGCCGGTTCCTGCAATAAATCTATAAACTCTACTGCGGTGCTTTCCAACTGAAAACTAACTCTGTCAATCATTGTGTTCAGAAAGTGAAAACCGATGTGCGCCACAATTCCTACCACCAAACCCGCTGCGGTGGTTATCATTTTTTCATACAAACCGCCTGCAATCAAACCGATGGAAATATTATCTGCCAAAGAAATGTTGTAGAAGATTTTAATTACGCCCGAAATAGTTCCCACGAAGCCGAACATCGGTGCAATAGCGGCTATGATGCCCAAGTAGCCTAAGTTTCTTTCGAGTTTGTAGATTTCAAGTTTGCCCGTGTTTTCTACCGCACTTTCAATTTCTTTAATCGGTTTGCCTAAGCGTTTCAAACCTTTTTCAAGCAAGCGTGCAATGGGTGTGTTGGTGCTTTTGCACATTGCCAATGCCGAATCCATTTTGCCCGCCAGCAAAAACTCTTTGATGTTGCGCATAAAGTTTGGATCTACCTTTGCGGCACGACTGATTACTATAAATCTTTCTATCATTAAGAACACGGCAATCACGCTTAATAAAAGAATGGGAACCATTATCCAGCCTCCTTTCATCAGCAAGTCGAGCAGTGTTAATGATGGTTGAGCGGTTGTTGCCTGCGCTGCTTCCGCAGCCGAATCAATAGCGATTTGTAACAGCATAAGTTTTGAATTGTAGCTTAATAACGTTGAGCCTTATTATTTTAGTATTCAAAAGTGTTTGAAATCGCGCTTTATTTTTTGAATCAATAAACATTGCGATTGTGAAGTGTATAGTAAGCGGTTGATTGAACGTTAAAAATGCCGCATCCCAAAAAGGTGCGGCATTTTTATTGAAGCAAAACCAATGGCTGCAAAAAATGGAAACGACCAAATACTGTTATTGCAGCAATCAATTGTAATATAGATATTCAGAGAAAACTGACGTGTGAATTACTTTCTTTTCTTTTTCGTTTATGTGTTTAAGTTTGTTGCAACGAAAAACAAAACGGTGAAACGATTTATTTTTTATCCGGCAATTTTATTCCTGTCGGGGATTGTTGTTTTCTTGTTGGTGTCGTTTAAAATAAATGATTCGCCACACAAAAAGCTGAATGTAATTGTGCTGCTTGCCGATGATTTGGGCAAGCATGAAATTTCGGCTTACGGTGGCAAAATTGTTTCCACGCCTAACATTGACAGCATCGGAATCAAAGGCTGCAAGTTTAATGAAGGCTATGCTTCTGCTGCTGTTTGTGCGCCTTCGCGGGCGGGTTTGCTTACGGGAAATTATCAGCAACGCTTCGGTTTTGAATTTCAGCCGCACAAGAAGTATCCGCGCAGCTTTATAGTTCGCGGTTTTTACAAAATGTTCATGCGCAAAGATGAAAACTGGTCTATCGAGCGCGGGCAGGATTTGCCTTCGCGCAGGGAAGTAAAACAGGAAGGTTTGCCGTTGGAACAACTTACGATAGCAGAGTTTTTCAAGCAAAACGGCTACGCAACGGGCATGGTTGGAAAATGGCATTTGGGTTATCACTCGCCTTCGCTTCCAAATCAACGCGGCTTCGATTATTTCTATGGATTTACCGAAGCGTTTTCATTGTATGCGCCCGAAAATTCTCCCGACATTGTAAATGCGCATTTGGGTGAATTTACCGACCGTCATATATGGAACAGAGGCAGGGGAAATCATTGCGCCATCAAGCAAAATGATAAAACTGTTTATCCCGAAGATTATATCACTTTTCGCTTTGCCAATGAGGCGGTAAACTTTATTGATAAGAATAAAGACAATCCGTTTTTTCTGTATGTGCCGTTCAGCGCACCGCACACGCCATTTCAAGCACCCAAAAACTACTACGATAAATTTGCGCATATCGAAGACCACAACAAACGTGTGTATTATGCCATGATTGCCGCTTTAGATGATGCCGTTGGCAGCATTACAAAAAAAGTACGCGATTTGGGTTTGGAAGAAAATACCGTAATCATTTTTGCGAGCGATAATGGTGCGGCAACTTACTTGAACGTGGGCGAAAACACACCGTTAAAAGGCGGGAAATTCACTTTGTTTGAAGGAGGAATCAATGTGCCGTTTTTGATGCAATGGAAGGGAGTAATTCAGGAAAATACGGTCGTAAAGCATCCCGTTAGCCTGATAGATATTTTCCCCACCGTAGCTGCTGCGGCTAAACTGAAACTCCCCGATAACGAAAATTTTGACGGTGTAAATCTTCTCCCAACAATCAATAATAAAGTAAGTGAATCGCCTCACGAAGCCATGTTTTGGCGTTCGGGTTACAATCGCGCCATAAGAAAAGGCGAATGGAAAATGATAGTGGACGAGCGCAATATGCTGATTCATTTATATCATTTAGGTGATGATAAATTTGAAATGAAAAATATTCGTGAAACATATCCCGAAATCGTTTCGGAATTGATAGATGAAATGATGCGTTGGGATGATTCTATGACCAAACCCACTTGGCCATTTGTAATGAATTTCAAAGTGATAATAGATGGCGAAAAGTTTGTGTATGCGATTTAAAAAATAGTTGAGGGGTGAGAGGTTCTCTGCGAGAAACCTAAGTTTGCGCAAGCAAACGCGCTGTGTTCTCAGTGTCAAATTTTTTTCATTTCACTCCGTGCAAGCGTAGTTTTGAATCGAAATCTAAGTGTCAGCAAAACCGCAGCCACACTCAAGCCGATGATAAAACCATACCAGATTCCTTTTACGCCAAGTGCTGTTTTGAAAGCCAACAGATAACAAGCCGGATTCATGATTATCCAATAAGAAACAAATGCAATAATTGCAGGAATACGAACATCCTGAATACCTCTTAAAACGCCCACTGCTACGTTTTGCAATCCGTCACTGATTTGAAAAAATACCGCAAGCAGAATCAGCGATGAAGCCATTGCAATTACTTCGGGATTATCGGTATAAAGTTTTGGCAGCAGATTGTGAAACGAAAAGAAGAACACAACAAAAACCAATTCTAACATCAAAGTGAGCATAATTGCCGAATTGCCGTTGATGCGGATACCTTGCCCGTCTTTTGCGCCAAAAGCATAGCCTGTCATAATTGTTCCGGCAGCAGAAATGCCCGTGATGGTCATAAATGCAATGGATGCAAGGTTGATGGCAATTTGGTGTGAAGCAAGTTCCAACTCGCCAAGCCAGCCGCACATTACATGCGCTGCGCTAAAAGATGCAGCCTCCGAAAAAATCTGTAAGGAAGCAGGCACGCCAATTATCAAAACAGGTTTCACAAAACTTAATGACTTGTAAACAGACTGCTTGTAGGATTTCATCAACGCGCGTATCTGCTTATCGCGCCAGATGAAAATGAAAATCGCAGCCATCATTGCAATGCGGGAAATGGTAGTGGCAGTTGCCGCGCCTTCAATACCAAGCGCGGGAAAACCCCAATTACCATAGATTAAAAGCCAGTTCAATAAAATATTCAAAAGCAAAGCCGCGATATTGATAATCATGCCCGGCAGTGTGCGCCCCATTCCATCCACTAATTGCCTTCCTGCTGCAAAGAACATCATGGCAGGAGTTGAAAGATTCAGCACTACAAGGTAGCGTTTGGCAAGCGCACTGATATTTTCGGGCTGACGAATGATTTCAAAATTGGCAATCGCCAATAACATCAACACCGTAAAAATGACGGAAATAATAAATGCTACCACCAAACTGCTCTTGAAAATGCCGATTGCTTTCTCGCCTTTTTGCTCGCCAAATGCTTCTGAAACCAAAGGTGAAACAGCAAACAAAATGCCTAAGCCGAGCAAGGTTACAAACCAGTAAATTGTATTGGCTATGCCTGTGGCGGCAATGTATTCTGCGCCCAAGCCGCCAACCTGAACGGTGTCGAAAAAGCCCATCAGTATATTGCCCAACTGCCCCGCAACGATTGGTATTGCAAGTTTTGCGGTTTGCCGGAAAGAGGCTTTGTATGTGGAAATAATATTTTTCATTGACAATTGACAGATTTACGGATTGAGCGCGAGCGATGATTACACAGATTTTATACAAGTAATGATTACACAGATTTATTACAGATTGACTATTCGCTTGTTTTTCTCAAATCTCATGTCTGTTAAGGGAAATAAAAAAACCCGTCAGGCAACGCCAAACGGGTGAAACTTGTTGAAGTTAGAATGTTTTTACGCGCTACTTCGCGCTCTTATCTACCACCACTTTACCGCGATAGTAAAGTTTGTCTTCACTCCAATGTGCCCTGTGTAAAAGATGGGCTTCACCTGTTGTTTTATCTACACCTGTTGTAGGCGCAACTGCTTTGTAATGTGTTCTGCGTTTATCTCTGCGCGCTCTCGAAATTCGTTTCTTTGGATTTGGCATTGTTTTATGTTTATACTTTTATCTAATTCTTTTTCAGTTTTTTCAATACATCCCAACGCGGGTCGGGTTTTTCGTTTTCAGGTTCGGATTGCGATTGTGCCAAAAGATATTTTAATACTTCTTGGTTACATTTTTCATCCTTGCCCGGCTCTTTACATCCCATCCTTTGAATCGGCACACATAATATGATGTATTCATAAATCAACTGACTTACATCTATGTGCGATTCATCGCGGCTGATATAAATTATTTCATCATTTTCGGGAATCTCATCGGGGTTTTCGGCAAACTTTACATAACAAACAAAATCACCGAAAATTTCCTTCTGAAAAGGTGCGAGGCAACGGTCGCACTCCACATTTACCTTTCCGTCAATGAAAAAATTCAAAATAAAGAGCGTTTCCTTTTTATCAAACTCCAAGCGCACGTTCACTTCACACTCACTAATCGGAGAATCTTCAAAATGGCTGAAGAACTTTCCGTTTACTTCGTAGTTGAAATTGTGAACACCAACTTTTATCCCGACAAAGGGAATTTCATATTCCCGCAACCCTTTCACAACTCCTGAATTTTATAGTGTTCACAACAGGTTTCAACCGCTAAATTGCTACCCGTGCCTGAAAAAAGGAGTGCAAAGGTAAAAACTTGAATGGTTTATGCAAGTGTCGCGCAAAGGACAATTGACGAAACGATAAATCTTCTTCAATCACCAATGATTGTTTATTCTTGCCGAAGCGATAATGCGGCAAAATTCTGTGATGCAGGAAACAATTTCAAGCCTTCAAAATTCTTTGATAAAAAAAGTAAGACGACTGACCGAAAAGTCGGCTGCGAGAAAGGAAGAAAACCTTTTTGTGGCGGAAGGTGTGCGCGAATGTTCCTTGCTGCAACAAAACAATTTTTCGGTTCAACACTTTATTGTTTGCAGCGAATTGTTTCAGCCCAAAAAAGAATATCCGATTGCGTTTGATGAAAACACACGCTATGTAACTGCCGAAGTTTACGAAAGTATTGCATACAGAGGCAGCACCGAAGGAATTATTGCCGTTGCCGCTCCAAAAACACATTCGCTTTTATCGCTTCAATTGCCTGCAAATCCTTTGATATTGGTGTTGGATGGAATTGAGAAACCCGGCAATATTGGCGGTATGTTGCGCACTTGCGATGCCGCTGCCGTTGATGCCGTGATTATCTGCAATGCCAAAGCGGATATTTACAATGCTAATGTTATCCGCAGCAGTTTGGGAACGGTGTTCACCAACAGGATTGCAATAGGGGAGGAGTGGCAGGAAGTTTTACATTTCTTAAAACAAAACGGTATTGCAACTTTTGCCGCGCATTTGGGCGCAACAAAAAAACACTTTGAATGTAATTTCAATCAGCCAACGGCTATTTTGATGGGAACGGAATCTACCGGACTGCCCGATGAAATTATTGCGCAATGCACCGAAGGTTTGAAGATTCCGATGCAGGGAAAAATTGATTCGCTGAACGTGAGTGTAAGTGCCGCAATATTGATTTATGAAGCAATAAGGCAACGGTTTTCTTAAATTATTTGCCCAAAGCAAACATCACATACCGCTTGTGTAATTCAGGCGGGTTTTGCTTCCAAAAATTGAGCGAATGTGTTTTCACAAACTGTTCGGGAAGCGTTAAATCACAGGCAATGCAAAGTTTTGTTTCGGGCGAAAGTTGTGCGATGATTTCTTCCAGAAGTTTTTGGTTGCGGTAAGGTGTTTCCATAAATAACTGTGTGGTGTTGCTGCGCAAAACTTCGGCTTCTAATTGCTTTAGCTTTTTTGTTCGCGCGGCATTATCAACCGGCAGATAACCGTTAAACGTAAATTGTTGCCCGTTAAAACCGGAACCAATCAAAGTGAGCAATATCGAACTTGGACCCACCAGCGGCACAACTTCTATGCCAGATTGATGCGCCTTCGCCACCAACTCATTTCCCGGATCTGCAATGCAAGGATTGCCCGCTTCGCTTATCAAACCTATGTTTTTTCCTTTCAATGCAGGCTGCAACATTTGGGTATAATTTAGGTTGACGGTATGTTTATCCAACTCAAAAAACTGCACTTCGGTATCGAAATTTTTTGTGTAGCCGAAGGTGCGCAAAAACCGTCTGGCACTGCGCAGGTTTTCTACCACAAACACATCCATATCTGCAACAATCTTTTTGTTGAAATCGGGAAGAATAGCGGCATCCTCACCGCCCAATAAACAAGGTATCAAATAGACTTTTCCTTTCATGGCAGATTATCAATTGTACAAAATTCAAACAAATTTTCGGAAAATTCCTTTCTCTGATTATTTTCGCAGCCGCTTGGCGTTTGTAGCTCAGTTGGTTAGAGTAGTGGTTTGTGGTACCATTGGTCGTGGGTTCGAGCCCCATCAGACGCCCAAAAAGGTTGGCATC
>CAZSEG010000012.1:17217-22020 GCA_964605875.1 uncultured Chitinophagaceae bacterium | reverse complement strand
AGCACCGTTTTTTTGATGGGCGAAGAAGTTGCGGAATATGATGGCGCATACAAAGTAAGTCAGGGAATGTTGGCAGAGTTTGGCGCAAAAAGAATTATTGACACGCCTATTTCCGAACTTGGTTTTGCAGGAATCGGTGTTGGCGCGGCAATGAACGGTACGCGACCGATTATTGAATTTATGACTTGGAACTTTGCCATTCTTGCTTTCGACCAGATAATGAATGGCGCGGCAAAAATGCTTTCCATGAGCGCGGGCGAATTTGGCTGCCCGATTGTGTTTCGCGGTCCACAGGGCAGCGCGGGACAGTTGGGCGCGCAACACTCGCAAATGCTTACCAATATGCTGGCTTCCGTGCCGGGTTTGAAAGTGATTTCGCCTTCAAATCCTTATGATGCCAAAGGTTTGCTGAAAGCTGCCATCCGCGATGATGACCCTGTGATGTTTTTGGAAAGCGAAGTGCAATATTCCGACTTGGGCGAAATTCCCGAAGAAGAATATCTGATTGAAATAGGAAAAGCAGCCGTTGTAAAACAGGGAACTGATGTAACAATTGTGAGCTACAATAAAATGATGAAGCTGGCTTTGAGCGCGGCTACCGCACTTGAAGAAAGCGGCATCAATGCCGAAGTGATTGACCTGCGTACCATTCGCCCTTTGGATGTGGAAACCATTCTGCAATCGGTAAAAAAAACAAACCGCTTGGTGATTGTGGACGAAAGCTGGCCCTTCACTTCCATCGCTTCCGAAATCACTTTTCAGGTGCAGCGTTACGGTTTCGATTATTTGGATGCGCCCATCCGCAGAGTTTGCGGAGCGGATGCTTCGATGCACTACGCGCCCAATTTGGTTGAAGCCTATTTACCGTCTGTTGCAAAAATAGTGGAAACGGTAAAGGCTGTTACCTACAAGTAAAAATGCTCTCTTGGAAATATTCCTGATTGTTCTTGCCGTAATACTGATGCTTGCGGGCATTGCCGGTTGTGTGTTGCCTTTTTTGCCCGGTCCGCCACTCAGCTATATTGCTTTGCTGATTGTTGCTTGTATGGATGGCAGTCAAATTTCAAAAAATACATTGATAGCTGCCGGAGTAGCCACAGTCGCAGTTGCCTTGCTAGATTATCTGACTCCGATTTGGGGTACAAAATGGTATGGCGGCTCTAAGCAAGGCGTTTGGGGCGCAACCGTTGGTATGATAATCGGCATTTTTCTGTTTCCTCCGTTTGGCTTGATAATCGGCACATTCGCAGGGGCGTTTATCGGAGAAATGATAAACGACACAACAAACACCAACAAAGCACTGCGCGCTGCGCTCGGCTCTGTTATCGGCTTTCTAATCGGCACAGGGCTGAAAATAATTGTGTGCCTTTGGATGTTTTATCATCTGATTGCGGATGTGTGGTAAAGTTCTTGAACCAAGAGCCAAGATTTTAGAACCAAGAAGCAACGGTCTTGATTCTTGGTTCATTGTTCTTGATTCTAAACAAAAAATATTCTCCTTTGTGGGCTGCAATGGATATTTACGCGCGAAAGACAAATTTTAAGCTGCTGATTCTTGTGTCGGCTTTGCTGATTGGTGTGGCAACCGTTGCTTACACCAATTTTTTGGCAAACAGAATTTCGGTGGAGGAAAAAAAGAAGGCAACGCTTTGGGCGGATGCTATCGAAAAGCGCGCCAAAATGATAAACTACACTTATGATTTATTCAATAAGCTGGCAACGGACGAGCGGCAAAAAGTGAATGTGTGGGCGCAAAGCACTAAGTTTATTCTTACTGTAGAAGACAACGAAACGCTTACTTTTTTCAATGACATTGTTACCTCAAACGATAATATTCCGGTGCTGCTGGTAAATGAAAACGGCACCATTATTTCATCCAGAAATGTGGATGAAACAGATAGCTTGTACCGTCAAAACGAAACACCTTCTTATGAGGAACTGCGCGAATTTTCGGCTTATCCGCCAATTATTGTTCAGTACAGAAACATCCCGGGTTTTGGCAGAAACTTTATCTACTACCGCGACAGCAAACTTTTTCAGGAGCTGAAATCCACCTTAAATGATTTTGTAGAAAAATTTATTGCTGAAGTTGTGGTAAATACCACGGCTGCTCCGGTAATATTAACCGATGGCAACGGTAGGATAGAGGCGTATGGAAATATTGACTCGGCTGATATAAATTCTGATGAAAAGGTAGCTAAGCTCATCGGGCAAATGCGCAAGCAACATGAGCCTGTTTTCCTCGAATTAGGTGTTAATCAAAAGAAATACATATACTTTGATGAACCATTACTAATCAAGCAGTTAAGATGGTTTCCGTATATTCAGCTTGGGATATTTGCAGCGTTCATTTTGCTGTCATATTTAGCTTTCAGCAGCGCAAGGAAAGCCGAGCAAAATTTAGTGTGGGTGGGTATGGCAAAAGAAACAGCGCATCAGCTTGGCACGCCCATTTCATCGCTTGCCGCTTGGGTTGAATACATGCGCGAAACAGGAATGGCGAATGAAAATGATACTATTTTAAAGGAAATTGATGCCGACATCAATCGTCTTACATTGGTTGCCGACAGGTTTTCTAAAATTGGCGCGGCTCCCAAATTGCTGCCGGAGCCTGTTTTTGAAACTATTCAAAGGAATGTTTCTTATATGCGGTCGCGCATCAGCGATAAAGTGGAAATCAAATTTCCTGCCGTTGATGAAGGTTTTAAAATTGCCATCAATCAACATTTGTTCGATTGGGTTTTTGAGAATCTTTTAAAGAATGCAATTGATGCAATGGATGGTGAAGGCTCGATTGAAATAAAAACTGCTAAATCGGGCAAAACGATTTTTATAGATATTTCAGACACCGGCTGCGGCATTCCCAAGAATAAAATCAACACAATTTTTGAGCCGGGTTACAGCACCAAACGCAGAGGTTGGGGACTTGGACTTTCGCTTACAAAGCGCATTGTTGAAAGCTATCACAACGGGAAAATTTACGTTAAGGAAAGTTCTGTCGGCAAAGGCACAACGTTCAGGATTGAATTAGAGGCTGCTTAAATAAGTTATTGATTATGAGTTATTTGAAGTAATATAAAATTTCTATAGTATATATTATGTTAAGTAGTCGTAAGAAAAACGAACGTGATTGAATGTGTATGCTTTGAAATTGAAATGCAGCATCTCTATTTTCCATTTTCAATTATCCATTTTCAATTTCAGCAGCAACTTCCCTGCTTCAATATTCTCACCGGCAGCAACAAAAACTTCTTCTACCGTTCCGTCTTCATTAGCCACAATTGTATTCTCCATTTTCATGGAAGAAAGAATTAAAAGCGACTGACCGTTTGCAACCTGCTGACCGGATTGAACTAAAACCTGAATCACATTTGCAGGCATGGGCGAAATGTATCCTCCTTTTTCTTTTGCCTTAGATGTATCGGGAAATCGGTCTTTCAGTTGTAAAATGATTTGAGGGAAATTAAAATGACTGATAAAAAACTTACCGGCATTTTCAGCAATATTAAAACGATGTAAAGCATTGTTGATTTCAAGCGTTAATGTGTTTTCAAAATACGCTTTTAATTTCACGACAAAACTTTCCTCTTCTATTTTGAATGAAAACGCTCCCGCACAATAAGAATATACAACCGTTATTTCCTTCTCTTTTAAAACAAATATTCGGGCATTAGGCTGAAAATAATTATTGCGCCAGCCGCCCTGTAATTTACTTAATGAAGTTCTATTTAACTCATTGATATTCCATTTGTAAATAGTAGCTGCTATAAGTGAAATATAGGTGTCATTTTCGGAAATACCTGCCGACCCCTCCCCTATTTTATCGGCAATAAAATGCGTGTCGTAATCTCCGGCTTTAAAATCATCACGCTTTAAAACATCCAACAGAAATGATTGATTTGTAGTAGTGCCGATACAAACCAAATTGCGTAAAGCATACTCCATTTTGCGAATTGCAACTTCGCGTGTTTCGGCATGAGCAATGATTTTTGAAATCATGGGGTCGTAGTAAATAGAAATTTCCGAGCCGGATGTAATGCCGCTGTCGTAACGCAAACCTTCAATTTCTATAGTCTGCCATTTTAAAATTTTACCTGTGGTTGGCAGAAAATTATTCGCGGCATCTTCTGCATATAAACGACATTCCAATGCGTAACCGTTTGCTTTTACATCTTCCTGCTTTATCGAAAGCAACTTGCCTTCCGCCACTTCAATTTGCAGTTTTACTAAATCCAATCCGGTGATAGCCTCAGTTACAGGATGTTCCACTTGCAAGCGGGTATTCACTTCCAGAAAATAAAACTTCCCTTCGCTGTAAATAAATTCTACTGTTCCGGCATTATCGTATTTCAATGCTTTTGCAAGGCGCACAGATGCTTCGCCCATTTCTTTTCGCTGCGCTTCGGTGAGTACGGGCGATGGACTTTCTTCAAATATCTTTTGATACCTGCGCTGAATGGTACATTCTCTTTCCAACAGATAAACTGCATTACCGTGCTTATCGCCAAAAATTTGAATCTCTATATGTCGTGCAGACGGAAAGTATTTTTCAATCAGTAATTCATCGCTGCCGAATGCGCTTAATGCTTCTCGTTTTGCCCCATCGAATGCTTCGCTTAATGCGGCTGCTTCGTTTACAATGCGCATTCCTTTTCCGCCACCGCCTGCTGCCGCTTTCAACAAAACAGGAAAGCCGATTGCTGCGGCTTCTTTTTCAAATCTTGCTTTGCTTTGGTCTTCGCCCATGTAGCCCGGCACTAACGGCACATCATTTTGTGCCGCAATTTCCTTTGCCTTACTCTT
>CAZSEG010000012.1:11809-17207 GCA_964605875.1 uncultured Chitinophagaceae bacterium | reverse complement strand
CTGCGCCAATCTTTGTGCAAAGGCTGCATTTTCAGATAAAAAACCATAGCCCGGATGTACCGCATCTGCTCCGGTAGCTTTTACGGCTTCAATAATTTTATCAACGTTTAAATAAGAAGCCTTCACTTCGCTTGCGCCAACGTAATAGGCTGCATCGGCAAGCTGAACGTGCAATGCACCGGCATCGGCATCGCTGTAAACCGCAATGCTGCGAATACCCATTTTTTTACAAGTGTGGATAACACGACAAGCAATTTCACCGCGATTGGCAATAAGAATAGACTGAATCATTTTACTGTCTTTGTACAGTTGCCAAACCTAAACGAATTTTAATTGATTCGAGGGCTTACTCTTTCTTCCACTTGATGCCACAGCCAACCGCTTTTGTTACAGTGGTTTCAACCGTTTTGCCGCTTAACAAAGCATCTACGGCATTTTCAACGTATTTCACTTTTGCTTCTTTTACACTTTCCGTGTTGTCGTCAATTGCCCCTGTGTATTTCAAAATCAGCTTGCCGTTTTCTTTTTTTACCACAAAAACATCGGGCGTTTTGGTAGCTCCGAAAGCGCGTGCGGTGGCTTGCGATTCATCATATAAATAAGGGAAAGTGAACTTCTTTTCTTTCGCGCGTTTCTGCATATTTTCAAAATTATCGTCAGGATATTGCGCGGCATCATTCGGGTTGATGGCGATAACCGGATAACCTGCTTTTGCATACTTTCTGTTGAGCAGATTTATTCTGTCTTCATACTTTTTTGCGAACGGGCAATGGTTGCAGGTGAACACGACTATAAAACCTTTGGCATCGGGATAATCGGCAAGCGAAACATTCTTTTCATCAATATTTTTCAGCTTGAAATCTGCTACGGCTTCGCCAACCTGATAACCCGTGTTTTTGAATGATGATAAAGCTAAGAATGTAATAACGGCTAATGACAACTTTTTCATGTTATTTATTGTTTGTTTGAATGATAGAATCTAATTCGTGTTGGGTAAATTCGCCTTCGTGGAAAAGGAGTTTTTGTTTGTTTTTGTAGAACACGGTTGCGGGAATTGCTCCGCTCCATGAACTGTCAATTTTACTAATCCAACTGTTGGGATTTTTTTCGTTGAAATGAAATACCTGCGATTCAATTTGTTTACTGGCGATAAAGGTTTTAACCTTCTCCTTATCTTTCAAAAAATCTAAACTAACCAATATCACTTTCACTTTTTGCGCGGCAAATTTTTTGCCTGCATTTTCAAAATACGGAAGCTCTGCCACGCAGGGTTTACACCATGTTGCCCAAAAATTTACCACATAAAGTGTATCGTCCGTTTTTAAAATCTGCTCGTTCAGTTCCTGTAGCGACACTTCGCGCAATACGTTTGTATTTACAGAAACCAACAGCGCAACCAAAAGCATTAAACTTTTCACGAAACGAATAAACCTGCTTTTGTTTTTGTGAAAGGATTTTCAGCCGGCAAATAACTTTTTTTGTAATTGGCAAAAAATGGCGGGTGCATTTTATTCTTCAATTTTTTCTGACATTTGTGGCTAAACAAAATCTCATGTCGGCTGCTTCAACTTCATCAATACTTTACCGCTACACGGCAACAGATTTTACCGAAGAAAAAAATCCCGGCATAGAGCAATGTAAACATTTAGACACCTCATCTCAAATCAACTGGCTGCACATTACAGGAACCAACCAACCGGAACTGCTGAATGAAATAGCGGGCAACTATGGTATTCATCCTTTGGTGATAGAAGATATACATCACACGCGCCAGCGACCTAAAATGGAAATCTATTCCGATTATCTTTTTGTTACCCTTCGGCTTTTTAAAGAAGAACATCTGAAATTGAAATCGCAGCAAGTGAGTTTTATTCTGAAAAACAACTTGTTGATTACGGTTTTAGAGCGCGAAACTCCGGTTTTTGAAGCGGTAATACTCAGGTTAGAAAAAGCGCAAAGTCTGATAAGAAGTAAAGGCGAAGATTACCTGCTGTACGCGCTGATGGATGCAATTATTGACAGCTATTTTGAAGTGTTGGAACAGTTCAGCGAAGAGATTGAAATGCTGGAAGATGAGATTGCCAAACACGCATCTAAAAAACATTTGTTGCAGCTTCAACATCTTAAACGCTCTCTTATTTTTTTCAAAAAATATACCGTTCCGGTGCGCGAGCTTATCGGCAATTTAGACCGCAACAGCATGGACTTTTTTGATGCTGAAAACAAACCTTATCTGCGCGATTTGCTCGACCATAGTTTTCGCGTAAACGATTCGGTTGAAACGCACAGAGATATACTTACCAGCCTGATGGATTTGTATCACAGCATGGTAAGCAACCGCATGAATGCAGTGATGAAAACGCTCACGGTGATTTCATCGTTTTTTATTCCGCTTACTTTTATTGTAGGCGTTTACGGAATGAATTTTGACAATATGCCGGAGTTGCGGTGGAAATACGGATACGCTGCTGTTTGGGCGGTGATGATTGCCTTGTCGCTTGTGTTATTTTATATTTTCAGAAAGAGAAAATGGTTTTGAGAGAGTTATGAGAGATGAATTATGAGTTGTGATTACACGAGGTGATGATTACGCAGATTAAAGGATTATGGAGATAAACTTTGGTCTTTCGTCATTGGTCGTTGGTCATTACTTTCACAACTCATAACTCATCACTATTCAACTTCGGTATCACCACAAAAAAACTCGTCCCCTCTCCTACTTCGCTTTCAAACCAAATTACGCCTCCGATGCCTTCAATTATCTGCATCGTAATAGCAAGCCCTAAACCCATACCGCTCGATTTTGTTGTAAAATTTGGCGCAAAAACTTTCGTGTAGTTTTCTTCTGCAATGCCGATGCCATTATCGCGCACTTCCACTTTTATCATTTCGTGCGCTTCGCTGATGAATACTTTTATATCCGCAATTTTTTCATCGTCAACCGACTGTATGCCGTTCTTCACAAGATTATTAAACACACTCAGCATCTGGCTTCTGTCGGCAAACACCAACGCCCGCTCCAGCGAAGTTTCAAAATGAACATTCGCTTCCTGTTCCGCGTTGAACAAATCCGTAATCCCCTCCAGCATACTGTTCAAATCCACCACTTCATTTTCGCCCTTTGGCATTTTTGCAAACGATGAAAACGAAGTAGCAATGGCAGTGAGGTTATCAATTTGTTCGGTAAGTGTTTTGGCTACTCTTGCTGCAAGCCGGTGTACATCAGGATTGTTTTCGTTTATCGCTTTTTGAAGATACTGAATACTCAATTTCATGGGCGTAAGCGGGTTCTTGATTTCATGCGCAATCTGCTTTGCCATTTCGCGCCATGCGGTTTCGCGCTCGGTACGCGCTAACTGTTCCGCGCTGTTTTCCAACTCGCGAATCATGCGGTTGTATTGCTTCACCAAAATGCCGATTTCATCGCGGCTGTTCCATTCTATCGGCTCATTTTTTTTACCAAGATTAACCAACTGCAACTTATCGGCAATAAACGACAACGGGCGGGTTACGGAATTTGAAATAAAGTAAGCAAGCGCGGCTGCACAAATCAACAGGAACACATAAACATTCATCAGCGCGATAAGAAATGCGCCCACTTCATCATCAATATTCTGATTGCGTTCATAATATGGAATGCCAACAAAAGCAACGATATTTCCGCCTGCATTTTTAAGCGGAAAGTAAGTAGCGCGGTAAGATAAATCGCATATATTTTCGCTTTGCGAAAACTGCGACTCACTGTGTTTTGCAAAATGAAAAAATGCAGTGGCGTTCATCTTGCGCGACATAATTCCCCTGTCGAAAAGCGGAGCCTGCGATGTGGCAATAAGGTTGCCTTTCAAATCAAAAAGATTGATGTCAATTGCATTGATTAAAGACAGTTGCGTAAGTTCTTTTCCCAATTCATCCAATATATTTTGTTGCGTTATCCTGTCTTTGTCGTGCATCTTCAGATGCAGTTCCAAAGCGGTAATAACGGACTTCTCCTGTGCCGCCAGCCTGTCGGAATAAAACTGGTTGTATTGCTGCCGGAAAAACGCAATGGTGATAATGCCGATAACAACAAAAGAGGTGAAAATGATAGTGATTAAAGCATAGTTGATGCGCGTTCGGAACGAAGTGTAAAACTCATCCAGAAATTGCTCTTTGTAAATTATCTTTTTGCGCAGCCTGATGAACAAAAGAAAACCTGCCACAAGCAGAAAGAAGAAAGTAAACAAATACGAAAAGGAAGCAACCGGCTCAAAAAAACTTTCCTGCTTCACCGTAACAATCACGCGCTTGTTGTTGTCCGATTCATGTATGTTGTGTTCCCATCCGGGCACATCAATAAAGACTTCTTGTGCGCCATCAAATTTGTATTCGTCATTCCAATAATAACTATAAGCGTATTCCCCGCGCTGCGCTACCAGCTTGTTGTTTTTGTAAATCGCATAGCTGAACCCTTCTTCATTCACGCGGTTGGCAAGCGAGTTATCGGCAATCAGTTCCGCATACAAATTTCCCGAAGCGTAGGTTCTCGACTTCATTTCCACAGCCACACTTTTGCTGCCCGTTTCAAACAACCCGATGTAAGCGCACTGCCCCACAGAGTCTTCACACAGCTTTAATTTACCCGAATAATTTTTCGCCCGCAAAGCCCTTTGTTTCAAGGCATCAAACTGCTGTAATTCCTCCACAGTGCCGTTGCTGCTTGCTATGGCAAACAACAAATCATATTTGTTGAGATACTTATTAAAATAAAAAGTGTTCAGCCGCTCGCGGATTGTTTCGTTGGGAACTTCTTTCAGAAAAAAGTTGTCGCGGGCGATGTCGGCAATGGTATGTTCAAAATTAGATTCGGTTAAAAAATCCCTTTCTGACAGTAAAGTTTGCGCAGCAAGTTTTCGTAGGTTGCGTTCTCTTTTTTCATACAAATTTTCAAGCAGATAAGTTCCGAGCAAAGCATAAAGCGCGGTTATTACTACAAGATTTCTTGTGCGCCTTAAAGTAAATTCATCTTCATAAACCGAAAGCGAAATCAGCAGCCATGCAGTAGTCCACAAAGCTGATGCAATAAGCGATTCAGCATATTCGCTGTTTAAAAATGCAATAGAAGTTACTGTTGTTATTATTAAGCAATTCAGCAAAAAAGAAACAGTTGAAAGGCTGATTCCGTAAATCAGTTTTATTACCCGAAAGCTGATGAGGTAATGCGCCAAAACAATCAGCGCAATGCAGAGCAACCCGACAAAACTGTAAAGATTTAAACTCAGCAAATTGAAAATCTGTAATGAAACCAGCGAATCAATCACCAATGTTTTTACAACGAAAAAAATCAGCAACGATGCTGCATAAACTGTCAGCAAAAGCAGCGACTGATGTATATGGCGTTTCCATTTTGCTTTTGCTATCG
>CAZSEG010000012.1:6252-11799 GCA_964605875.1 uncultured Chitinophagaceae bacterium | reverse complement strand
GAAACGCGCGGCAAACAACAGCCACCATGCGGGCAACAGGCAATACAAAAACAAATCGCCCAGCGACAACACAATCCATGCAGATGCGCAATAAACAGGATTGAACAAAGGCGGATTTACATCAAGCAGTAAATTTCTTCCGAAAACAAAAAGCGATACAAGCGCAACGGAACTGAACATCAACCACGCATAGCTCTTTATGAAATCAAATCTTTCGAGCAGCTTTACTGCAACAGAATTGACGTAATACGCCAACACAAAAAAGATTACGAACAAAAGCGCAACTAAAATTCCGCTGTCATCTTCTTCTGTATTTGCGTTGGTTTCCGTCAGGTAAAATGCAGGAACCTGATTGATGGAAACAGCAGCAGACTTGGCTGAAGATGCAGGCGCAGATTCTGTAAATTGATAACGCTTAGGCAGCGAAATGCCCATATCTAATTCATTGCGCAGAAACTTGCCCGGTGTTGCAAAAGTATGTTGCACCAAATCAAGCCCGATGATTGTTTTACTGCTGCCAGCTTCTGTTTGCTTAAATGCAATGTACCAGCCGTTTTGCAGGCGTTGCAGGCTGATTGCATCTTTAATCAGCGAAGGCTCTGAAAGCAGCAGGGATTTATTTTCCGTCCAAAAAACAAGCGAATCGTTTTGATAGAAAAAGAGCGGCAAATTTACGGACTTGAGCGTTGCCCAATCCTCTCCGGTTGCCGCGCCCTGATAAATCTTATCCTTTAATGTTTGGTTGCTGCAAATGGTTTCAAACACAGCCGCATCATCGGCAATCTTTTGTTCAATTCTTTTGGCAGCGGTGCTTATGCTCATTTGCTCGGGTTGCACAAGCAACAACACAATTGCAACCGACAACACAATCACGTGCCAAAATTTCCCGAAAAGCGATTTAAGTTTTTCCAACACCATCAGCAGTGCCGAAAAGTAATATTTTTAGAAAAGCGGCAGGCATTAAATGAAGGCAAACTTTTATTTAAGTGAAGTTAAGCGTGATTTGTTTTTTAAACGGTGAAGTATTTCTTTAAATCTCAAATCAAAAATCACACTTCTAAAATCACTTTCTATTTCTTCTTCCTTGCTGCCTGTTGCGATTGCGCCTGACGTTGCATATCCTCTAAACGCTTTTGGAATCCCGACTTAGATTTCGGATTCTTTTTGTTGTCCTCAATTTGTTTGCGCAATTTATCTTCATCAATAAAGAACTTTTGAATCACCCATTGCTGACCCATTCCGATTACGTTTTGCAATAAGTAATAGTAGGTAAGAGCCGCAGGGAAACTATTGAACAAAAACATCAGCATCACCGGCATGATGTAGGGCAGATATTGCATACCCGGTTGCTGCGCACCCATTTGATTGGTGTTTTTATTCATCACTGCCTGCGCTACCGAAGTAATCGTCATCAACACCGTGAACAAACTGATGTGGCTGCCAATTAGCGGTAAAGCAGTTGCAAAAGTTACGATGGCATCATAAGTACTTAAATCCGTTGCCCACAAAAACGGTTGCTGGCGCAACTCAATGGAAGCAGGGAAGAAATAATACATCGCCATCAAAATCGGCATTTGTAACAACAGCGGCAAGCAACCGCCAAACGGACTTACGCCCGCCTTGCTGTACAGCTTCATCTGCTCCTGCCCTATCTTAGTTTGGTCATCGCCATATTTCTCTTTCAGTTCCGCCAACTCGGGCTGCAACAACTTCATTGAAGCCGCACTTTTGTAAGACTTATAAGTAAGCGGATGTAAAAGAATTTTCAGGAAAATCGTCATCAGCAGGATGATAATTCCATAGTTTAAATTGATAGAATCAAACAAACCAAACACCCAGATAATAAAACGGGTGATGTACTTTATCCATGCAAAAAGAAAAAAGTCGGGACCCAATTTCAGAATCTCCTGAAACTCTTGTCCGATGGCTTTTAACGTTTCAAAATGGTTTGGACCCGAATAGATTTTAAAACCGTAATTCAGTTCATTATTCGCCCTGTACGGAATAGTGTAATGTGCGCTGAATTTTTTCACATAACCCAACTCTTCATTTACGTGAGCCGTGCGCAACACACCGCTTTTAATTTCAGCCTTCGGGCTGATAATTGTTGTATTAAAAAACTGCTGTTTGAAAGAAATCCATTCTAACGGAGTGCTGATATTCTGCTCCTCGTTTCCATCGTCTTTAAGATGCGCCACATCGCTGTCTTTGTAGCGGAAATACATGGCAGAATACCTTCTTTCGGTCGGCAAATCCTTTTCTAAGCTCGGCAAGGTGCTGTTCCAGGTTGCGCTGATGAAAGTATTGTTGGCGGCAATTACTTTTTCCAATCCCTGCAAGTGCAGGTTGTAATCTACCTCGTAGCTGTTTCCCGTAAACGAAAATTTTTGCTCAATAAAACCATCGCCTGCTTTGGCTATAAATGATATGCTTTTCTTCTCGTCACCTTTAATTTTAAAACCTTCAACCGATGGTTCAAAATATAAATCGGAAGTATTTACAATGCTGTTTTCGCCCGTTACAAACTGGTAAGAAAACTGCGTATTTTTTTCATCAAAAAGAATCAGCTTTTGCTTGTCCCATGTTTTGTATTCTTTCAGTTCAATTGACTGAATAAAACCGCCTTTTGTGTTGAAAGTTACTTTCTGAAAATCCGTTTCTACCACTACCTGTTTCGCCTCTCCTTTTGATGCTTCCGCAAAGGCTCCGAAAGCGGCTGCGCTTTGTGCCGAAGCAACAGAATCGGTTAGCGATTTTGCTTCATCGTTCTTTTCAGATGAAGAAAATGCCTGCTCGCTGCTTTCAGCACTTTGCAATTCGGGCGATGCCGTTTGAGTGGTAGTTTTTTTAGGTTTTAAAGCCTCCTCTTCCGCCTGTTTTTTATTGGAATAAAAAATGAAGAAAATAAGCAGCAATCCAATGAGCAGCGAACCTATGAGTGTATTACGATTATCCATATTAGCGAACTGAAAGACGAGATAGTAACTAATTTATTGCCAAAAACCGCGCGAAGATAATTTTTTAGCTTAGAGGGCAACAGGTTTTACTTTGGTAAACAGATTTTGCGCTTACTATTGCAATTAAATAACATTCCAACCGTCCGTAAAAGCAGCGTTATGAATTACAGAAAAGAAGAATACTACAATCAGGAATCCTTAGATAAAGCCGTAAAAATTTACAGCGATTTGCTGACTGCCATTGGCGAAGACGTAACCCGCGAAGGCTTGGAAAAAACTCCGCTTCGCGCGGCAGAAGCCATTCACTTTCTTACGCAAGGCTACGGGCAGGATGCGCACCAGATTTTGGGCGATGCGCTTTTTAACGAAGGGCACAGCGAAATGGTTATCATAAAGGATATAGAACTTTATTCGCTTTGCGAACATCACCTGTTGCCTTTTTACGGCAAGGTTCACATTGGTTATATTCCGAACGGAAAGATTGCGGGCTTGAGCAAATTTGCGCGTGTGGCAGATATTTTTGCCCGCAGATTACAGGTGCAGGAAAGGCTTACGATTCAAATTCGCGATTGTGTGCAGGAAGTGTTGCAACCGATGGGTGTAGCCGTAGTTATTGAGGCGAAACATCTTTGTATGATGATGCGCGGTGTGCAAAAACAAAATTCTGTAACAACTACTTCTGCTTTTGTGGGCGAGTTTCAAAATCATTCTACACGCAGTGAATTTTTCAGGTTGATTGGTTCAAATTTGAGCTAAGTAAAACAGAACAATGTACAATCTCATAAAGTCTTTCCTTTTTCAGATGGATGCCGAAAAAGCGCATCATCTCACCATTCAGATTTTAAAAAAAGCAGAGCAGTTTCCGTTGCTTATTGAAATGCTTTTTGGAAAACCTTTGCAGCATGATGCTTTAAAGCGCGAAGTTTTTGGTTTGAATTTTCCTAACCCCGTTGGGTTGGCTGCGGGCTTGGATAAAAATGCAGAAGTGGTGGATGCTATGGCAATGCTTGGTTTCGGCTTTGTAGAAATCGGAACGGTTACGCCAAAACCTCAGCCCGGCAACGATAAACCGCGATTGTTTCGTTTGGTAAAAGATGAAGCACTGATAAACAGAATGGGCTTTAATAATATTGGTGCAGATGTGGCAGCCGCAAGACTGAACAACCGCAAAAGCAATATTATTGTTGGCGCAAATATCGGCAAGAACAAAGTAACGCCAAACGAACAAGCCGCACTCGATTATGAATATTGTTTCAAAACTCTTTTTGATTCGGCAGATTATTTTGTGGTGAATGTCAGTTCACCCAACACGCCCGGCTTACGCGCGTTGCAGGACAAAGAATCGCTTACAAGAATTTTATCTTCGCTTCAACATATCAATCATGGCAAACCCGCGCCCAAACCTTTGTTACTGAAAATTGCTCCCGACCTTACAGAATCACAAATTGATGAAGTTGCAGAAGTAGTTGCTGCTACTGAAATTCAGGGCGTTGTTGCAACAAATACTACCATCTCGCGCGAAGGACTTTTAACGGATAAAAATACCGTTGAAAACATTGGCGCAGGCGGCTTGAGCGGTAAACCCCTCACCCACTCTTCTACAAAAGTTATCAATTATTTAAACGCTCAACTTTCAGCGCACAGCACACAACTTAAAACCATTGCCGTTGGCGGAATTATGAATGTGGATGATGCCGTTCAAAAACTAAACACGGGCGCATCGCTCATTCAACTTTATTCTGGTTTTATCTATTCGGGACCCAAACTGATAAAAGACATCAACCGCAAACTTGTTGCTGATAATATTACAACTATAAAATTTTAACCACGACTTGTTCCGTAAAGCGGAATAGAAACATAGTTGATTGCGGTATCCCATCTCTCAACTATGTTTCTATCACACCGATTGCAGCATCTTTTCCACTTCCTCTAACTTATGCAAAGGCATTTTACTCAACAACTGAGTAATCTGCAATTTCTTATCGCGCCTGCGGATTTGTTGCAGCGGATGGTCGGGGCGGTCGTCCAAAAGGTCGTTTGGAACCCATTCAAACACATCGTTTGGTGTACAGTTTAATAGAATACAGAGCCGCTCTATGTGGTCAAGTCGCATTTGTTCCACCTTGCCGTTCTTGTACTTATGCGCTGTAAAAGATACAAAGCCGTTTTGAACTAAAAAGCGGTATGGCTGCTCGATTCCACGTGCTTTAAAAATGCGATTGAGGTTAATATTTATCATTTCTGTGTTGTTTATTCTGTTTTGCAAATAACCAAACTTCACATTCAAAATATCAAAGTACGTTTTGAACAATTGTTGAGAAAAATTTCAAACCTCAAAGTAGTCTTTCATAAATACAAAGCCACATTCCATAAACTCAAAATCACTTTCAAAAAACACAAATTACAGTTTGAGTTTTTCGAAAATCAGTTTGGTTGATTTCCTTAGCTTATTCCAATAAAAATCTGCGGAATTTCCTTTCAGGCGATTCTTCCGGAAACAGCTTTAAATAAGTTTTTCAGCCAATGGTTCATTATATTGAGTAATCAACTATTTTCGCACGGCTTTTTGAAAAAAATCAAACACCGGATA
>CAZSEG010000012.1:5543-6242 GCA_964605875.1 uncultured Chitinophagaceae bacterium | reverse complement strand
ATAAATGGAAACAACCATGCAATTGCTTTCGGAGCGTATAGAAAACTTACAGGAATCGGCAACCATTAAAATGGCAAAACTCAGCCGCGAATTGAAAGCGCAGGGCAGAGATATTATTGACCTCAGCATCGGTGAACCCGACTTTGATACTCCGCAACATATTAAGGATGCCGCCAAAAAAGCCATTGACGAAGGTTACACGCATTACACGCCTGTTCCGGGTTATATCGAATTGCGCAAGGCAATTGCGGGTAAATTAAAACGCGACAATAATTTAGATTACACACCCGAGCAGATTGTGGTTTCTACCGGGGCAAAACAATCTATTGCCAATGTGGTTTTGTGTCTGGTGAATCCGGGCGATGAAGTGTTGTTGCCTGCGCCATATTGGGTAAGCTATTCTGCCATTGCGCAACTTGCCGAAGGTGTTTCTGTTGAAATGCCTACTACCATCGAAACCAACTTTAAAATAACACCTGAACAACTGGAAGCCGCCATTACACCCCGCACCAAAATGATTATCTTCTCCTCCCCTTGCAATCCAACCGGCTCGGTTTATTCTGCCGAAGAGTTGGAGGCATTGGCGAAGGTTTTGGAAAATCATCCTCAGGTATTTGTGCTTTCTGACGAAATTTATGAATTTATCAATTACACAGGCAAAGCGCATGCAAGCATCGCAAGTTTTGATTCCATAAAAGA
>CAZSEG010000012.1:1196-5533 GCA_964605875.1 uncultured Chitinophagaceae bacterium | reverse complement strand
ATAAAAGACAGGGTGATTGTTGTGAACGGATTCAGCAAAGGTTATGCAATGACCGGCTGGAGATTGGGCTACATTGCCGCTCCGCTTTGGATTGCAAAAGCCTGCGATAAAATGCAGGGGCAATTTACTTCTGCAACCTGTTCAATTGCGCAAAAGGCAGGTGAAGCAGCCGCCAGTGCCGACCACACGCCTACCTACGACATGGTGAAAGAATTTCGCAAACGCAGAGATTTAGTATATGATTTACTGAAAGGCGTAGATGGTTTAAAATTGAACCTGCCCGATGGTGCGTTCTATTTCTTCCCTGATGTGAGCAACTATTTTGGTAAAAGCTACGATGGCGAAACCCTGAACACACCGGAAGATGTTTCGATGTTTTTGTTGAAAGAAGCAAACGTGGCAATGGTGAGTGGCGAAGCGTTTGGCGACAGCAATTGCATTAGACTTTCCTATGCCACAAGCGAGGAAAAACTGATTGAAACCTGCAAAAGGGTAAAAGCAGCGTTGGCTAAATTGAGATAGTAAATACAAGATTTGCAGTAGTTAGTATTTAGTACAAAGACAATACAAGCAAGTTAAAAGCAGCGAAGTCTTTATACTTAATACTAACCACTAAATACCAAAAATTAAACAACAAATACGAAGTTGAAACTTCCAAACTTTTCTCAAACACAGGTACTCATCATTGGTGATGTAATGATTGACAATTACTTGTTCGGTGAAATCAACCGCATATCGCCCGAAGCGCCTGTGCCTGTGGTGGAAGTGGACACGCGCGAAATGCGCGCAGGCGGTGCGGCAAATGTTGCTTTGAATGTAAAAGGACTGGGCGGCAAACCTGTGTTACTAACCGTTACGGGCAGCGATATTTATGCCAAAGAGTTGTTTCGTTTGTTGAAAGAAAAAGGCATCAAGAGCAATTACGTCATTCAGGATGAAAAACGAGTAACAACCGTAAAGACGCGCATTTTTGATGAAGACAAACAAGTGATGCGCTATGACGAAGAAATGGCGGATGATTTGGACAGAGCATTGGAAGACGAACTGATTGAAACACTCAATGCCATTCTGAAAAAAGAAAAAATCAACATCATTCTATTGCAGGATTACAACAAAGGCGTTTTGACCAAGCGCGTGATAAAACAAACGCTTTTGCTGGCAACCAAACTCGGCATTCCGGTGTGTGTGGATCCCAAGGAACGCAACTTTTTTGAGTATCAGAATGTATCGCTTTTTAAACCGAATCTGAAAGAATTATCAACTGCTTTGCAGATGAAAATTAACCCCAAAATAAATACTTCACTTGCAGAAGCATCCGAAGAATTGAGGCGCAAGAATCGTTTCAGAAATTTGCTGCTTACACTTTCGCAATACGGGGCATTCTACAATAACGAATCAGGCGAGTCTGATTTGCTTCCAACCAAATTGATAAACGCAGCCGATGTCAGCGGAGCGGGCGACACCGTAATTGCCATTGCAGCCTTAGCTTATGCTGCAAAAATGTCCATGCACGACATCACTAAACTTTCAAACCATGTTGCAGGCAAAGTATGCAAACGCATCGGTGTTTCTCCTGCTACAAAAGAAGACCTGAAAGGTTTTAAGTAAATAACTGATTTTAATCATCCCGAATTTTAACCAATCTCATGCAGGCAAAAAAAACACACGAATAGCTTTGCCGTTTGTTCAAACTGCCACAACGCGATGAATCCGGTTCAACAATCTACTATATGCTATCATTGTGGCGATGCCTGCAACGGGAAAATCGTTTCGATGCAGCACACCTTTTGCTGCAACGGATGCAAAACGGTTTTTGAAATGCTGAACGAAAACAACTTGTGCAGCTACTATGAGATGAACGCCACGCCCGGCAAATCGCTTTCGCAACAAATCGTTTCAAAAAAGTTTGATTATTTGGATGATGCCAATATCTCCAAACAACTCATCCGGTTTAATGACGGCAATATTTCAACCGTTACGTTTTACATTCCGCAAATACATTGCAGTTCCTGTATTTTTCTGCTCGAAAATTTATACAAACTTAAACAGGGAATTTCGCGCTCGCAGGTGAATTTTATGAAGCGCGAAGTGAACATCACTTTCGACAACAAAATACTTTCGCTTAAAAATGTTGCAGAAACCCTTGCCGCCATCGGCTACGAGCCGCACATCAACCTGAATGACCTTGAACGCAAAGAAAAAAACAATCACCTGCGCAGGTATTACCTGAAAATCGGTGTGGCGTTTTTTGCTTTCGGCAATATGATGATGCTGAGCTTTCCTGAATATCTGGGCTTGGATATTTTGGTTGAAAGCGGCTTTAGAAAATACTTCGGCTACCTGAACTTTCTGCTGGTATTGCCGGTGATTTTTTACAGTGCGCAAGAGTTTTTTGTGTCGGCTTGGAATGTCGTAAAGCAACGCTCGCTAAACATGGATGTGCCTATTGTGCTGGGCATTTTTGCCATGATAATCAGAAGCTGCTTCGAGGTATTTTCGGGCACGGGCGCAGGTTACTTCGATACATTGGGCAGCTTGATTCTGCTGATGCTGATTGGCAGGCTTTTTCAAAACAAAACTTACGATACGCTTTCTTTTGAGCGCGATTACAAATCGTATTTTCCCGTGGCGGTTACGGTTATAAAAAACGGTATTGAGCAGAACATTCCGCTAAATAATTTGCAGGTGGGCGACAGGCTGATTATCCGCAACATGGAATTGATTCCTGCCGATGCGGTGCTGCTGAAAGGCAATGCCAATATTGATTACAGTTTTGTTACGGGCGAGGCAACGCCCATAGTGAAGAAAAGCGGAGATGTGATTTTTGCAGGCGGCAAACATATTGGCGGAGCCATTGAAGTGGAAGTAACCAAAGATGTTTCGCACAGCTACCTCACCCAACTTTGGAACGACACCGCATTTAAAAAAGAGGACGATGCCAACATCACTTCTATGGCAACAAAAGTGAGCAAATGGTTCACGCCAGCAGTGATTGCCATTGCAGGCTTTGCGCTGCTTTTTTGGTGGAATACAGATTTACACAAAGCATTGAACGCTTTTACTTCGGTGCTGATTATCACCTGTCCCTGCGCGCTTGCGCTTTCATCGCCATTCACTTTGGGTAATATGCTGCGCATTCTCAGCCAACATAAAATCTATTTAAAAAATGCTTTGGTAATTGAAAAGTTAGCTGCCGTAAACACCATTGTGTTTGATAAAACAGGAACACTCACCAACACCAAAGCGGCAAAAATCGAGTTCGTTGCCGAAGTTGGCGCTTCTCCCCTATCCAATCATGAATTGCAGCTTGTAAAATCTTTGGTGTATCACTCTTCGCATCCGCTCAGCAAAAAGGTGTACGGAACTTTAAAACACATCCAACTGATTGCCACCGAAGATTTTAAAGAAGCCGAAGGCAAAGGCATTGAAGGTTGGGTGGATGAACACTGCGTGCGCATCGGCTCTAAGAAATATTTATATGGCGAAGCGAACGCAAGTGCCGACAGCGATTTCAACCACGCATCAAAAGTGTATGTGGGCATCAATGGCAGTGTGCGCGGTTTCTTTCTGATTAAAAATGAATACCGCAAAGGCTTTGGCAAGCTGATGCACCAACTGACACAACGCTTCGGTATTTATGTGGTGAGTGGCGACAACAATGCCGAAAAGAATTTTTTGAAACAATATGTGGACGAAAATAATTTGGTGTTCCACCAGCAGCCTGCCGACAAACTGAACGTGATAAAAAAGTTGCAAGCCAACAGCGCGTCCGTAATGATGATTGGTGACGGGCTGAACGATGCAGGCGCATTGAAACAAGCCAATGTGGGCATTGCCATCAGCGATGATGTAAACAACTTTTCGCCCGCCTGCGATGGCATTGTGGAGGCTGCGCAGTTTGAGCAATTGGATAACCTGATGCGGTATGCAAAAAACGGAGTGAACATCATCATGGGCAGTTTTGCGCTTTCGTTGCTGTATAATGTTATCGGCTTATACTTTGCCGTGCAGGGAACCATGAGTCCCGTAGTGGCTGCCATCATCATGCCCATCAGTTCGGTTACTATTATTTTGTTTACTACGTTGGCTTCGGGTTATTGGGGAAGGAAACGCGGGTTTTAAGAGTCTGCCCAAAATTCCATGAGGCGTTTACCTGAATATGTTTAGGTTTGCAGCCGATTCGGAAAGATGCCGGAGTGGCTGAACGGGCTCGCTTGGAAAGCGTGTGTACTTGAAAAGGTACCGAGGGTTCGAATCCCTCTCTTTCCGCTAAAAAAATCCCGCGGGGCTTTCAAATACCTTGCGGGATTTGTCATTAAAGATTAATTGCTTTTCTG
>CAZSEG010000012.1:0-1186 GCA_964605875.1 uncultured Chitinophagaceae bacterium | reverse complement strand
GCGGAAATGGATAAGCTGTTTTCACAACGATTCTTTTTTATCTTCGCTTTATTGTAAACGAAAAAACTGTAAATGAAATAACATAACAACAACATAAAATATTAGCGTTTCGCTTAGATTTTCCTACGTCTAAAATCTCATCAATTTTAAGTGGTAATAGGAAAGTAAAGTAGAAACGCCCGCGTGTAAAAGCGTGGGCGTTCCTTTTTGCTTTTTACCACGGGTTGATGAGAACCTTAGATGAAAGTAAAATAAGAATAGCCCACGCTTTTTTTATGTCCATACCATACACGCGGAAGCCGAAAAGCGGATATAGAGTAGGCATAAACAAAAAAACAGATAAGATGAGAAAATCAATTTTTGCCTGTATAGCTTTGGTTATTTCCGCAACCACAGCTATGGCACAAGCCCCCGAGGCTTTTAGTTACAGCGGAATAGCACGAAACAACGGGCAAGTTGTTTCTAATACTACAATCGGCTTGCAACTTTCAATACTGCAAGGCACACCGACAGGCACAGCCGTTTATACAGAAACACAAAGCGCCACTACTGATACAGCAGGGTACTTTTCAGTTTCTGTTGGCATGGGCGTAAGCACCGACACATTCTCTAACATTGATTGGGCGAATGGCAACCACTACCTGAAAGTAGGAATGGATACAAGCGGGGGTAACAATTATACCGATATAGGCACTACGCAATTGCTCTCTGTTCCTTACGCTTTGTATGCAAAAAACGCAGGAAAGCCATCTAATTTGTATGACCAGATATTTTTGGCTACCGATTCCACAACAATCAGCGATGATACTGCACACTTGAGTGTTCCTAAAAGGATTCTACGGATGAAATCATTTTCCAACGGTAAAGTTTGGTTTGATTTTCCATTATCAGGTACTATCGGCAATACTGACGGATATGTGTTCAACATAGTTGGCAATCAGTTGGTGTTTGACTTTGCCCATTACGTATCAAGTATGTATCAACTCATTTCTTACGATATGGTAATTCTTCCTAACAACACCATTCAATTGAATTCTATTGTGATAACACAAACAAACCCACAAACTGGAAGTATTGCCACACACAGATTTAGAACATACAACCCATAGAGCCATGAAACATTCATTGATTATTTTAATAGTTGCATTAGTAACATTCCAAAGCTACGGACAAGTAACGGTTGCTG
>CAZSEG010000011.1:31956-35449 GCA_964605875.1 uncultured Chitinophagaceae bacterium | reverse complement strand
CGGACCTTCGATTACTTCCAATGGCTTTGCATATTTCTGTCGCGCTTCTTCGGTATCGGCATCAATAAATTCAACAATACCTTTTACCAAAGCATGAGCCAATCGCGCTTCAACCGTATCGTTGCGCCATTCTTCGTTTACTACTTCTGCCTTGCCTTTTTGCTTTACGGTTTCGGCAAAAGCAAGCAAGCGTTCGGTGGCATCCTCTCTCCTGTCTAACAACACATCTTCCACATGCTCCAGTAAATCTTTCGGAATGTCATCATACACCTCCAACATGGTTGGGTTTACAATGCCCATATCCATGCCGTTTTTAATGGCGTGATACAAAAATGCCGAGTGCATGGCTTCACGCACAACATTATTTCCTCTGAACGAAAACGACACATTGCTCACGCCACCGCTAACGTGCGCATGAGGCAGATTTTCTTTAATCCATTTTGTGGCGCGGAAAAAATCAATCGCATTTTGCCTATGTTCTTCCATGCCCGTTGCCACAGGGAAAATGTTCGGGTCGAAGATGATGTCTTCGGCAGGAAAGCCGAGTTTTTCAACCAGAATTTTGTAGCTGCGTTCACATATTTCAATACGCCTTTGGTAGCTGTCGGCTTGCCCTTGTTCGTCAAATGCCATCACAATCACAGCCGCACCAAATTGCTTTACGGTATCTGCTTGCTTGATAAATTCCTCTTCGCCAGATTTTAATGAAATGGAGTTTACAATTCCTTTTCCCTGCAAACATTTTAAACCTGCTTCAATGATGTGAAACTTAGAGCTGTCAATCATTACAGGCACACGCGAAATATCAGGCTCGGAAGCAGTAAGGTTCAGGAATTTTTTCATCGCCTCAACGCCATCCAACATGCCTTCATCCATATTTATATCAATCACCTGCGCACCGCCTTCTACCTGCTCCAACGCCACCGAAAGCGCATCTTCATATTTATCTTCCTTAACCAGTTTCAAAAACTTTTTTGAACCAGTAACGTTGGTTCGTTCGCCCACGTTCATGAAGTTACTTTCGGGTGTAAGCGTTACAGGTTCTAAACCGCTCAAACGCATGAAGGGAATCGGCTGCGGACGTTTGCGCGGAGGATATTTTTTTGCCACTTCCGCAAACGCGCGAATATGGTCTGGAGTTGTACCGCAGCAACCGCCAATGATGTTTACAAAACCGCTTTTTACAAAGTCTTCCAATGCTTCGCCCATCATCTGCGGGGTTTCGTCATAACCGCCAAAAGCATTCGGCAACCCTGCATTTGGATAAGCGCTTACAAAGCAAGTTGTACTCTTAGAAATTGCTTCAATGTGCGGACGCATATCCTTTGCACCCAACGCACAATTCAAGCCGATAGAAAAAGGTTTTGAATGTGAAACAGAAATTACAAATGCTTCGGGTGTTTGTCCGCTCAATGTTCTTCCGCTGGCATCGGTAATAGTACCCGAAATCATAATCGGCAAATCTGTTCCTTTCTCTTTTTGCACTTGGTGAATGGCAAAAAGACAAGCCTTTGCATTTAGTGTATCAAAAATTGTTTCTACCAAAAGAATATCACATCCGCCATCAATCAAGCCGCGTGTTTGCTCGGAATAAGCATCCACCAATTCATCAAAAGTGATGGCGCGAAAACCCGGATTATTTACATCGGGCGAAAGCGATGCAGTTCTGTTGGTTGGTCCAAAAGCACCGGCAATGAATTTTTGATTTTTGATTTTTGATTTTTGATTGAAAACATCCACAGCCTTCTTTGCAAGTTTCGCGCCTTCGTAGTTGATGCGGTATGCTTCCTTTTCTAATCCGTAATCGGCTTGCGCAATCCATGTTCCGCTAAAGGTATTTGTTTCAATAATATCTGCCCCTGCTTCAAGATATTCCAAGTGTATGGCTTCTATAATATCGGGACGGGTAATGCTCAATAAATCATTATTGCCGCGCAAATCATGCGTGTGATTTTTAAAATCTTCTCCTCTGAAATCTTCTTCCGTTAAAGTATAGCGTTGAATCATAGTGCCCATAGCGCCATCCAGCACCAAGATTTTTTCTTCCGCTAACTGATATAACAAATCTTTACTCATCGCAATGTTTTATGCGGTGCAGTGAACACAATCAAATCCAAAATGTTTTTTAAAAGAAGTCAGTATGAAACAGAATATACTGAACTTATCTTTCCCCTAAAAAATCAGGGTGGGAATTAGCACCAACATCAAATGCGGTTGCCAAGACTTCACAGGGCCCAATCCCTCAGTCTTTCTGGATAAGTTGTTTCAAAGAACCGGGCGCGAATATAGAACAGATTAGATTAAGTTTCATGCTTGATTTAAAAACAAAATCTCAATAAACCTTATGTTTAGCGCATGAAGCTGTTGGTTTATATCCTTTACTATATTCTTATTGTGCCGCTTTCAAAACTGCCGTTTCCGGTTTTGTATAAACTTTCAGACGGCTTGTGTTTCCTCACTTTTAATATCATTAAATACAGAAAGGAAGTGGTTTGGATGAATCTGAAAAATTCATTTCCCGAAAAGAGCGATGATGAAATTGAAGCTGTAAGAAAACAGTTCTACCGGAATTTCTGCGATTTAATTGTTGAGAACATTAAGTTTTTCAGCATTACTGCGGAAGAGGCAAAAAGGAGATGCACTTTTTCAAACCCCGAATTGGTAAATGCTTTGTATGATAAACACCCGCTGCTATTCGGTTTTACGGGGCATTTAGGTAATTGGGAAATGGCGGGAATCAGCACGGGTTTGTATGTAAAATTTTGGCCCGTAGTTTCTTACAAGCCTTTCAGCAATGTAGCTTTTGAAAAGCTGATGACTGAAATCCGCAGCCGGTTTTTCAATATCGTTCCATATTATGAAGTGAAAAAAAATGTGGCGCATACGATTGACACAGGTTTGTTTCCCATCAACAAACGCGACCCTTTGCGCAAGCCTGTTATTATCTTTCTGCCCGACCAAGCACCTTCGCAAAAAAACTCATTTCACTGGGTAACTTTTTTAAATCAGGAAACAGCTTTTTACACCAAAGTGGAAGATATGGCGCGTGAGTTTAATCTGCCTGTTGTGTTCTGCAATATTGCGCGTGTGAGCAGGGGCAATTTCAGAATTGATTTAACGTTATTAGCCGAATATGCTGCCGAAACTCAGCCTTTGGAAATTACAAACAGGTACATTGATTTGTTAGAAAAATGTATTCGCGAAACACCGCACAACTGGCTTTGGAGTCATAAAAGATGGAAGAGAAAAAGAATCGTCTGAATATTGTTTTTGATGATGTTACGCACAATCATAACTTCGCGCCTGTAATGCTGAAAAAAATTCTTCCGTTTTTGTTGATGTTGTTTGTGCTTAAAGCAAATGCGCAATTCAATGTGCATGAGCTTGGAAAGAAGAAAGTTTACTTCGGCATTGCGGTGGGCATAAACGTTGCCGACTTTACGATTATCCGCAAACAGTTTAGGGCTGAAACGGACAGTATTCGCTCGATGCG
>CAZSEG010000011.1:19550-31946 GCA_964605875.1 uncultured Chitinophagaceae bacterium | reverse complement strand
GTCCGGTTTTGGGACCCGGTTTTAATCTTGGAATTATTTGCAATTACCAGTTCCATCAATATTTCGATTTAAGATTTATTCCTACGCTGTCTTTTTCCGACAAATCAATTGAATACACACAGAAAGGTAATCCGTCAATTTTGAAGAAAACAGTGCAATCAATTTATCTTGATTTTCCTGTTTTGCTGCGCTACAAAAGCAAGCCGATTAAAGATTTCAGAATTTATGTGATTGCCGGAATGCGTTATGATTTCGACCTCGCATCGAATCAAAAATCGCGCAGGGCGGTGGATATAATAAAAGCAAACAGACATGATGTGGCGGTGGAAGCGGGCATTGGTTTTATGTACTATTTCCCTTACTTTATCATGAGTCCCGAATTTAAGTTTACGCATGGCGTACTGAACATTCATCAGCCGACAGACGGGCTGATTTATTCGCGTGTGATAGACAAATTGTTCTCCCGCGCCTTTACAATTACTTTGAATTTGGAGGGGTAAAATCAACCTCCACCACTTCCGGGTCAAAAACTCCGGCAATGTAAATCTTGCCTTTATATTTTAAAGCAGTAGAAGAAGCGTCAATCACTTCACCGTTATTGAAGTAAATAATTTCGGATTTTCCGGTTATCAAATCCTTTTCAAAAACTGCGGTTGGCGAGTGCTTGCGAAAATTTTTGTAGTGTTTGATGAAAGCCCAGAGTTTTAAATGTGCAGCGCAATAAAGTTTATCGTTTACAATGCGCAGATTGTCGCCACCTTTTAATTCAGCTTCTGTTTTTTCATCCAACAGCATTCCTTTTTCAATGGAGTAGCTGAAAATTTTATTCTCTAAAGTTGAAGCAACAAAAAGCCTTTTGTTGTAGAAAGCAACACCGTTGGCATAACGTATTTTCCTGCTCGCAACATGGCAGTCTCCGTTTTTGCAATAGGTGATATTTCCTTTTGAAAGCATATTGCTTGTGAACATATTGCTGAAAAAGAAGCTGCCGTCAGCCATGCCGCAAACAGCATTCGGGTGTTTCATTTCGTGGCTCACAACTTGTTGTATAAAATAAAGTCTGTCGTGTTTCAGCAAAAACCGCAACACGGAATGTCTTGTTTTTTTCTTGCTGATATACTCGTGATTCACCGCAAGAATTATCAAAGAATCATTCTGTTTTACCAAGTCAATGCCATGCGGAAAAAGTGAAATAGAATCGGGCATAAAAACCTTCATCGGCTCTATATGTTTTGAGTTCAGATAGATTGAAAAGAAACTGCCTTTGCTTGCATCGCCCTTTCTTTTTGTACCGCAGGAAACAATCAATCGCGGAAAATCCGAAGTGTCTAAAACAAAATCTTCGGGACCTGTAAGCACATCATAAATTGTGTGTTTGTAACCGGTTGTTTCAACAGGAAGTTTAGCGCATGAAGCAACGAAACAAACAAACAGAAAAAGAAAAAATGTTTTTTGCATGGCGGTGAAAGTATGCAATGAGTTACTAACTACATTATACAGTTTTCAAAAACGTTTCAATATCGCTGTAAGCCTTCATTGCCAAAGGGTCAATGCGCGGAATATTGAAGAAAGAATGAATCAATCCGGGATATTCTTTGTAAAGAACTTTGTTGCCGGCTTGCTCTAATTGCCTGTAATAATTGAAACCGTCATCAAGTAATGGATCAAATTGTGCCGTGAGAATAAATGCAGGTGCAAGACCCGTAAAATCCGTTTCATAACATGGCGAAACGTGGGGATGGCAACGATCTTCTTCGCGTGGGGTGTATTGCTTTCTGAACCAAAAAACAGTTTTCTTTTCCAACATATAACCCGAACCATTTGTGGTAATGGATGGATTGTTGAGCTTGCCGTCAATCCACGGATATACTAATACCTGTGCTTTCAAAGCAATGCCTTCGCGCCTGCAGCGATGCGCCATACAGGCAGATAAATTTCCTCCGGCACTATCGCCTGCAACCACCAAATCGTTCGGATTGCCACCATAATTTTCGATGTTTTTTTTCACCCATTCAATGGCTTTAAAAGCATCTTCATGTGCTGCGGGAAAAGTAAATTCAGGAGCAAGGCGATAATCAACAGCAGCAACAATGCAATCATTCATTTTGCATAAACGCCTGCAAACTCTGTCGTGCGAATCCAAGCCATACAGCACAAAACCGCCTCCGTGAAAATAGATAATTACGCGCTGCGATTTACGGTCATTGTTTTTGTAGATGCGCACGGGCACTCCGTTTGCCGTCAAATTCTGAACGCTTTGCACAGCAACTTTTCTGTCAAAAATTTTCACACCTAATCGGACTGCTTTATCAGCTTTTTCGCGCAACTCGGCTATGTTACGCACTGCATCATAGTCAATCGGCTTATTCAACTTGCCAAACAGTAAAACAATTTTGGTTCTCCAATTCATAATGAGATTGAAAGTAATAATTCATATTTGATAATAAATAATGATAAGCAGATGGAACAAGTGATAATTGAAGAAACAAAGTTTGACAAGCAAGATTTCACCAAAGTTCCATTGCAAAAAGGTGACTACGAAAATTGCATTTTTAATAATTGCGACTTTTCAAATTCCAACCTTTCATCCTTCAAGTTTTTGGAATGTGTGTTTATCGGTTGCAATCTCAGCTTAACTAAAATTTCCAATACTGCTTTCAGGGATATTCAATTCAAAGACTGTAAAATGCTTGGGTTGCGATTCGATAATTGTAATCAGTTTGGTTTGGCATTTAATTTTGAAAACTGCAATCTCAATCACGCTTCATTCTGCCAAATCAAAATCAGGAAAACAATTTTCAAAAACACACAACTGCACGAAGCAGATTTTACCGAATGTGATTTAACGGCTTCAATTTTTGAAAACTGCGATTTGACAAGAGCAACATTTGATAATACACAACTTGAAAAAGCTGATTTCAGAACTGCTTTCAATTATTCAATTGACCCAAACATCAACAGAATTAAAAAGGCAAAGTTTGCTTTGCAAGGCGTTGTCGGACTATTGGATAAATACGATATTGAGATTGAAAACTAAATTGAAAGACAAAAGACGAAGGACGAAAGACCAATGACCAAAGACGAAGGAATGGCAGGCTGTTGCTTTGGTCGTTGGTCATTGGTCATTGGTCTTCCTAATAAAGACTAACGTGCATAAATGAACAAAAAAACTTAGGTTTGGAGCCATGTTGAAAGCCACCGACATAGAAAAAAGTTACGGCACTTTGCAGGTATTAAAGAAGGTTTCCCTTACAGTAAATGAAGGTGAAATTGTTTCTTTGGTGGGCGCATCGGGTGCGGGAAAAAGCACACTGCTGCATATTCTTGGCACATTGGACAAACCCGACAAAGGCAGCGTTCAACTAAAAAGCAAAGACATCTTTAAACAAACCGATAAGCAACTTGCTGCTTTCAGAAACCAATCACTGGGTTTTATTTTTCAGTTTCATCATTTATTGCCGGAGTTTACGGCAATAGAAAATGTTTGCATTCCGGCATTCATTGCAGGCAAGGGAAAGCAAGAAGCAGAACTTCGCGCAAAAGAATTGTTAGACACTTTAAAAGTTTCACATCGCAGCAATCACAAACCTTCGGAGCTTTCGGGTGGCGAGCAGCAAAGGGTTGCCGTAGCAAGAGCTTTAATGAATAAACCTGCTGTGATATTGGCAGATGAACCTTCGGGTAATTTAGATACTGCAAACGCGCGCAGCCTGCATGAATTGTTTTTTCAATTGCGCGAGCAAATGCAACAAACTTTTGTGATTGTTACGCACAACGAAGAGTTAGCCGATATGGCTGACAGAAAGATTTTCATGAAAGACGGCTCGATTGTAACCGGTTGATTCAAGCAAAAAGCAAACTCATATTTTTTCTCATCAATTTGTTTTGATATGAATATTTAATCATATTCGTTATCAAATAAAAAATAGATAGGCTATGAAAACTGAAAATGCTGTTCTAATGCAAAAGGCGCTTGAGTCGCTGAAAGGTAAATGGGGTACTGCAATTGGAGGTATCGTAATTTATTATCTGATAATAATTATTGCACAGGGAGGCGCAAGATACTATCCTGCCACCAGCTTGATTTTATTAATTATTGCAGGACCTTTAGCATTAGGAATAGCGTCTCTTTCGCTAAGTATATCAAGAGATTCAGAGGCTCGTGTTGAACAAATTTTTGCCGGCTTTCAAAACTTCGGTACTGCCTTAGTGGCATATTTACTGATGGTATTATTCATAGTGCTTTGGATGTTGTTATTGATAATTCCCGGCATCATTGCTACATTATCTTACTCCATGACATTCTATATTTTAGCAGACGATAAATCTATAAGTGCAATAGAGGCTATTGATAAAAGTAAAGCGATGATGGATGGTTATAAGTGGAAATATTTCTGCTTAAATCTTCGATTTATAGGTTGGGCTATTCTTTGCATTTTTACCTTAGGCATCGGCTTTTTATGGTTAGCTCCTTACATCATAGTATCTCACGCAAAGTTTTATGATGATATAAAAGGTGATGCTACAGAAGCAGTAACAGATGTGGAGTTTGCTACTTCTGCTTAACCTTCTTTGTATTCAAAATGATTTCCGGTTGAGCCAGAAACAAAGTTTGGCTTACATTGATAAAGCTGTCTAAGCGCGCCCGGTATATCATGTTTCCATTTTTTATTCCACTTAGTTGCTTATCAATTTTACTAACATCTTGATTATCCGCAATTTTTTGTTTGCGCATTTCATAAAGTTGCGCAGCAGAATCTACCAAGTGATGAAGTTTGATTTCGTACTTCACAATAGAATCATCCAAACTTCTCGTGTTTATTCCTGTGCGTTTTTTGGCAAGCACTTGTAAGGAATCTCCTGAATGAGTACCGGAATCAGGCGGTGATAAAAGCAGGTAAAAAAGGATTGTAAGAAACATTTACGAAGTCAAAATTTGGTTATCGGTTTTTAATACAAAGTCAATCAGCGCATCCTTTACATTTTGCAGCGACTGAGGCTCAATCATATCTAAAGTATCTAAGCGCGTATGATAGGTTGGGTCAAGAGTTTTGGTATCTAAACCAATCACCGAAATTGCAGGAATATTTGCCATTGAAAAAGGCACGGCATCGGTGCCGCCCATCGGCAGAGGATTTACTCTTATCGGTAATTGTAATGCCTCAAAACTCTTCTTCACTTCCAATGCCAATTGTTCGTTATGATTTACCCCAATCATTGTTTCCTTATTCACAATAGAAATATCTTTTACCAAGCGGATGGTATCAATATTTACCACAAAGGAATTTTCAGTTTTTAATCGCGCAAAATTTTGCTGCACATAAGCCTTAGAGCCGCGCAAGCCCTTTTCTTCTGCGCCAAAACTTATAAAGCGGATGCGCGTATTTTTCAATGGATTTTCTTTGAAATATTTCAACAGAAAAAAAGAAATCGCTGTGCCGCTCAAATTATCGGAAGCCCCGTCAACCACACGCTTTGAGTGGAAAGAAAAATACACCAATTGCACAGGAGCAAGCACAACAAAAAACCAATTTGCCGGAGATAAAATCGAATGATTGAAAACCACTCTTGCGCCAACTTCAAAAAAACAAAATGCCGCATAACCAACAATCAAAATGCCGCAGGCAAAAGTCAAATAGCCACCCCATTGCTTCAACCAAAACCACCATTGACATTCTTCTGTTGAATCTATATGTCCCGAAAACACAATAGTTTGCGTTGCTTCATTAAGCGGCTCTATGGCAGCAGTAATATTGCACGATTGTAATTTTGGATATAGAAAATCTAACCAAGTTCCGTTGCGCATCAAATCATTTACGGTAATAGCTGCATTTATCAAGGCAAGAAAAAATGCAGCAAAAGGATTGAAGAAAAACACCGCAACACTCAGCCAATACAGCGCAGCATAAATTTTCATCTTGCGGAATTTTGCCGTAAGCGCGGCTTCAAAAGTTTGCAACTCCACTTTCGGTACAAACTTTTCCAATTCATCTTTTACAAAAAGTTGCGCATTGCGCTCTGCATCACTGCCGGCTAATCGCGCACCAAACCGCTTAATTATTTCACCGATAAAATCTATCATTCTTTGAAGCGTTGAAGCGTGTTGTAAATCAATTCCAATGCTATGCCGAACAGCATCCAAAGCGGTGTGTAAGCCAAATTGATGTAACCGTGAATCGCATAAGGACTGTGATATTCCCACGGGCATTTTCCGGTGGTAACATCCAACAACCAACCTGTGATATACTCAACAATAAAAATTCCAACCGGATAAAGCGGCAAGCGAAACACAAACTTTATCTTGCTCAAATACGGCATCAGTAAATCCAGAAAAATTGATGCGCTTCCATAAATCGGAAACATCCAGATATAAGATTTTCCCGTAAGCCCCCAATCGGGCGTTCCGCCTTCGGTATAGGCATAGTAAAGACTTTGCGATGCAGTAAAAAAAATCTCTGTGCAGATACCTGCTGCGCCAAAAAGATAAAATCCGAAAATCTTTTTCGGCATGTAAAAATTACTCATAGAAACCATTTGTTTATTCATTAAAATAATTTATTCCTTAAATCGCAAACCTCCCTTATCGGGCTTCACTTTGTTTTTATTGAAAAGATAATTTACGCCAACATTCAGTCCGGTATAGAAATTGCGCGACTGCTGATATTCAATATCATTTTTGCTGTAGTAATCCACTTCACGCATTTTTTTTCCGTTAATATCAAGAATACTGCAAAAACTATGTAAGCCAATATTGATAAACCACGCTTCTTTAAACCAAATTTCCACGCCAAAATTTAAAGCAAATCCAAAATCAATCGGACTGAATTTTTCATTCGTTGTAAACTTTATTGAATCGGGAAGATAATCGTAACCTGCAATGTTTACGTTTTCTTTTGCAGTTAATCTTGTACCGATAACCGGACCAGCAGATACATAAAATTTTGTGAGCTTATCGCCCACCGAATATTTTACAAGCACAGGAATTTGAAGATATTGAAAATCAATATTGCGTTTCACTTTCACTCTATTATTTCCGGGAGTTCCGAATGTCCCCTGCGGCAAAACAGCCGGACCAGACATATCATCTTCGTAATGCTGCCCCGCTTTGTTGTAAAGCAAATGCGCCTCAACGCCCCAATCGCGCTTAAAATTGTAACCCAAATTTATCCCTGCATTCCCGCCCGGAGTAAAAATATACGCCAGCTCCGATTGCTTTACAGGAGGCTGGCTGAACGGTGCAAGCGTGCCGTAATTATTTTGATTTAAAATAAACGAAGCATTGAACGCGCCATTCACGCCAATGTGAAAACCTTCCTGCGCCCGAACACTTGAAGCAAAGAATAAGACAGCAATTAAAAAACGCAACATGATTTAAAGAATAAACTACGTTTGCGAAAGTAACAAACAGATGGAACTAAGCCACCGTACTTATCATTTACTGCAATATATTATCAAGGCAAAAACCAAATACTACCTGCATTCTCCATTCATTTATCAATTTTATTTGAATGTGCTGGAAGGAAAAACAGGCACAGAAAAAATCGAATCATTAAGAGCAAAATTGCTTTCAGATTCTTCTGAAATATCGTTTACCGATTTAGGAAAAAACGGCAAAATAGAAACCAAAAAGATACAGGAAATTGCAAGCAAAAGCAGCATCACAAAACACTACGGTGAAGTGCTGTATCGTGCAACAAAATATTTTCAACCGCAACATATTTTAGAACTCGGAACCAATCTTGGTTTAGGCACGGCATATCTTGCTTCGGGAAATAAAAACGGAAAAATTTTTACGGTTGAAGGAAGCCCCGAAATACAACAATCGGCAAAGCAAAATCTTGAATCAATTGCTGTCGGCAACGTTTCATTTTTCAATGGGAATTTTGATAAAATATTGCCTGATGTTTTAACTGAAATTCCTTCACTTGATTTGATATTTATTGACGGAAATCATCGCTATCAGCCAACCGTAAATTATTTTGAATCTTGTTTAAAAAACACGAACGAAAATTCAGTAATAATTGTTGATGATATTTATTGGAGCAGCGAAATGACGGCAGCTTGGAACTACATCAAAGCGCATCCATCTGTTACACTAACGGTAGATATTTACAGAATGGGATTTGTATTTTTTCGTCCGCAGCAATTAGCAAAAGAACATTTTCGTTTACTGTTTTTTTGAGGCAAACCGCCAACCCAAAGTCAGCATGATATTGTTGTTTATAGTCTTGGTTTTTACCGCAGGTTCATAGCCATCGTTGGAAGCATATTGTTGGTAATAACTATTGGTGCGCATTTGCATAAACGCCAAATCGGCAAAGAAACTTTTGCCCCTGTAACCAACGCCCAAACCGAATGAATGTCTTTGTTCATCGCTTCCTTTCACCGCAACATTTGTTTTGAATGGCGAACTCTGCCATGCGTAACCACCGCGCACTCTGAACCACTTTATCGCGCCTTCCGCACCAACTCTTACGTTATGTCCGAAACCATATTTCCCTTTTGTAGTTCGGTTGATTGCTTCCGCTTCTTCTTTGTAATCTCTGAAACGATACTTGTTTGCACCAAAGTTTTGAAACTCATAATCCACCGATAAAAAACCATGCTGTTTGAAGTAAAAGCTATTGCTGAAAATACCTTTCATGGGTGTGTTTATGTTGTAACGAAATGGCGCAGCATCTACTTCTTGTGTATATTGAAATCCATTGTAAGATTCATCTAAATAAGCGTAGTAATTTTCATCCAAACGATACCACGTTGGCGAGTGAAACGCAATGCCCGTGCGATACCAAGCCACCGGACGATAAATCAAACCCAGTTTTAAATTAAACCCAACACCATTAGTTCTGTATTCCTGCACATAGCGATAACTTTTGAAAAAAGATGTGGAATCATTCGCGTTTATTTCTGCAAATTCATTCACCGCAGCGTAACTCAAAAATGGAATGCCCGCATCAAAAGCAAAAAACACTTTATCATTTATGTTGAATCCTAAATTGATGTTTACTTCATCCACCGATCCGCTCTCTCTTATTTTTCCGTTTTGAAAAACAGGCGTATCAATGTAGGTGCGATAAGTATTCGCAAGCGTATCAAATATTACTGTTTCATTTTGAAAACCTAAAACTGCTGCAACACTTGCATTTTGAAAACTTGGAATTGAATTACCCAAAGCGTTCAATTCATTTGCCCATGATACTGCATAAGAATTATTACGGTTCAATCCGCTGTAAAGCAGTGTGCGATTGAAATTGCTTACTTTGTTGTAAGTGATTGCAAAATTCACATACTCTAAATTCTTTGAAGAAAAAGAGATTGAACTTTTCTTTTTATTGATTGCGCCTGCATATACAAAACCTGCATAATTGAAAGTAAAGCGTGTATTGTTTTCACTTCTTTCCTGATTCAAAAATTTGCTGTTTGCAGCAGTAGGATGAATACCGATGCCTAACGAAACTTCGGAAGAACGATACAAAGCAATGCCCGCAGGATTAGATAAAGTTGAAGACAAATCTGCACCCACCGAACCGAACGCTCCGGCAATGCCCATGCTGCGGGCAGTTCCGGCTGTTTGCAAACGGGCAAATTTCAAAGCATCCACATCATACACTTGCGAAAAAAGTCCCGCGGGAAAAAAGAAAAAAGAAAAAAGAAAAAGGGCTTGTTTCATGTATGTAATTTGTTTTCTCTAAAATAAAATACAATGTTCAAATCGTTGCTGTGTCTTGCATTGGCTGTTTTCCCCTCTCGAGAGGGGCAGGGGTGTGTTTGTATTTGTGTATCAAAATTTGTTTTAAACAGAAACGGAATCCGAAGATTCCGTTTAGAATACAGCTATCTTCTACCCGGACTCATTTGTCTTGGCGATGATTGCTGCGGAGTGTTCATCCGTTCCATACGCGGGGCTTCGCGCTGCGGTTGTTGCTGAAATTGGCGTTGCGGCTGTTCCATTTTTTGCATTTCACGCTGCGGTATTTGCCGCTCAATTCTTTGCGGTTCACTGCGTTGAATTTCGCGTTGCGGCTGCTCCTGCGGTTGGCGAATTTCGCGCTGTGGTGCTTGATAGTTACGCTGTTCAGGTTGCACTCTTTGCGGTTGTTCAATCGTGCGATTCGGTCTTTCCGCAGGCTGCATATCGCGATTCAAATCATCACGCATTCTGTCAATTCTTCCGTTATTGGGTCTTTCGGCAGGCGTGTTGTTCCAATCTCTGTTTGGTCTTTCCACCGGAGCATTCTCATTCTGAATCGGTCTTTGATTCAACCTGTCAGGCACACTTTTTTCAATGTTACGGTTTGGTGTGTTTCTTTCTTCAACAGGTGCGACTTTCCATCCATCCACCGGAACTTTTTTGCCTGAATATCTATCAAACTCTGAGTTATCCGGACGCTCTTTTACCTCGCCTGCCGGTTTAGCCGCATCGCGCGGAATGTTTTTATCCGTTGAGTTTCCCGGCTTCACGATTCCTTCGCGCGGCACAGTTGTTTCATCAGTTTTTCCGCTCTTACCCGGCACTGAATTACTACCCGAATTATTAGTGGTTGCAGATTGCTGAAAGCGAGGTCCGCTCATGCCGTAATTTCTTCCGCCATAACCACCGCCACTGTTCCAGCCGCCATTATTCCACGCACCGTCATAATATCCCTGATTGTAGCCGTTCCAGTAGCCATTGTTGTATGCCCAATAATTTCCACCGCCATAAAAGTTGCCGCCATAGTAATTATTCCACCCACTGCCATAACCATAACCCCACGAGTTCCATCCGCAATTGTTCCAACCATTTCCATACCAAGGCGAGTTCCATGCGTTCCAGTTATTGAAGCCATACCACGAACCCCAAGGGTTGTAAACGATTACGGGGCGCGGTCTCCACCAGTTCCAGCTTGGAATTACATTTACATAAATGCTGTTGCCCCACATCCAAGGGTCGCGTGTGTAATAAAACGCATCGGTGTACCACGGATCCCAAAAATTCACTCCATAAGAAGGCGTGTAATATCTTCTCAAACGTGATGTATAAAAGAAGTCATTATCATCATAATAGTAATTGTTGTTGGTAACGTAAGTATTACCGTAACCATCCGTTTTTGATGATGAATTACTTGCATCATAATTATCAGTCCCGCTATTTGAATTTGAACCCGCGGAAGAATTTCCCGAAGATTTTTTATTAAATTGATCTTCGTAATTAGCATCATTGTATCCTGACTTACCCTTATCATTTTTGGGATTGTAGTAAACATCATCCTGACCAAAAACCGAAGATGTTGCAACAAAAAAAACTGCCGCTAAAATGATATAGATGGAACTTTTCATAACACTTAATTTTCGTTCTTGACAAATCTACTCCATTAGGGTTTAAGGGAATTTCATTTTTATACTTTCGCAACCTTCTTTAACAGATTGAGAAGGAATGATTGACAGCAAATCGCGTATCACAAAATGCTGATAAAAGTGATTCATACAAGAAACTGCATAAAATGAATTTTAATATAAAAGCAAAAGATACAGGCAGCAATGCACGAGCAGGCATTCTGCAAACAGCACACGGTGAAATTGAAACACCCATCTTTATGCCTGTCGGTACTTTGGGCGGTGTAAAAGCAGTGCATTTTACTGAACTTGAAAAAGAAATTCAGGCGCAGATAATTCTTGGCAACACCTATCATCTTTACCTGCGCCCGGGCACTGATGTATTGTTCAAAGCAGGTGGCTTACATAAGTTCAACGGATGGAACAAACCTATTCTTACAGACAGTGGCGGCTATCAGGTTTATTCATTAGCAGCAATCAGAAAAATAAAGGAAGAAGGCGCATCTTTTCGTTCGCATATTGATGGTTCCAAACATCTTTTTACACCCGAAAATGTAATGGATGTACAGCGCATTATCGGTGCTGATATTATCATGGCTTTTGATGAATGTGCTCCCTATCCATGTGAATATAAATACGCAAAAAAATCTATGGAAATGACCCATCGCTGGCTAACAAGATGCGTGGAAAGATTCAACAGCACCGAGCCTCATTACGGTTATGAGCAAATGCTTTTTCCGATTGTGCAGGGTAGTGTGTTTAATGATTTACGTAAGCAGTCTGCCGAGTTTGTTGCATCTCAAAATTTAGTGGGCAATGCCATTGGAGGTTTAAGCGTGGGCGAACCTGCCGAAGAAATGTATGCAATGACAGAAACGGTTTGCGCCATTCTGCCGAAAGAAAAACCTCGCTACCTGATGGGCGTGGGCACACCCGCAAACATTTTAGAATCTATCGCTTTAGGCATTGACATGTTCGATTGCGTAATGCCCACGCGCAACGCCCGCAACGGAATGTTGTTCACTACAAACGGCATCATCAATATCAAAAACGAAAAATGGAAAGATGATTTTTCAAGCATTG
>CAZSEG010000011.1:17847-19540 GCA_964605875.1 uncultured Chitinophagaceae bacterium | reverse complement strand
CTTCAAAAGCATTTCTTCGACATTTGGTGCATACAGGCGAAATACTTGGCGCAATGATTGCTTCGGTAAATAATTTAAGTATGTATTTGTGGTTGGTAAAAGAAGCGCGCAAACAAATTATTGCAGGCAATTACGCCACATGGAAAACTGCTATGGTAAAGCAGGTGATGCAGCGGTTGTAATTAAGTTGCGATTCTATGAATGAGCTATCATTGTCTTCATCAACTCATCATACTTTCCCACGATATTTTTCCAGTCATATTTTTCAACCCATTGCTGTGTGTTCATTGCCCGCAAATATTTCACATCCATAATGCGCTTTTGCAGCTTCACTGCAAAATCTTCTTCTTCATAAAAGAAAGTGGGATGATACGTTTCGGGGATATGCTCGGGATATGCCAATCTCTTTGGCAAAAAAGGAACAACATTGCAATACGTTGCTTCCACAACGCTTGCGCCAAAAAAATCCTGACTGGAAGTTACGGGCAAAAGGTCGGCTTTCCATAGCCATCCGGCATATTCCTTTTCGCTTTCCACATAACCCCAATGCACAATTTTTTCGGCTAAAACTTCTTTTGCTTTTTGAAAAACAGGAGGCACATTGCTGAAAGATTCTCCCAACACAGCCAACCGAAAATCTATTCCATGTTCGTGAAGCGTGAACAATGTTTCAAAAAACATTTCTGCGTTTTTATCATACTCCCAACGATGATTCCAGAGTATTAAACAGCGAGGATATTTTTCAATCACGGTAGGCTTTAATTCATTCAGGCGTTGCAGATTTAAACCGAGAGGAAGCACTTTACTTTTTGCTTGAACCATTTCAATGGTTTCAAGATTTTGAAAGTCGGGAAATTGCTTTAAAAAGGCAGGCAGGGCTTCTACAAATGACCTCTGGTGATATTCGGAGTTGAACAATACTGTATCGGCTGCAAGCGCTGAAGTGTAATTGATAAATGCGTAATGATTATCGCGCTTTAGCGGCACATCAGCGTCCATTGCACTCCACGGATAAGTAAGCTGGTTCTCATGAAAATAAATCGCAAAAGGAATATGCGCAGTGTGTTTTGCAGTAAGCGATTTGAACAACGCTACATCCAACATATCCGAAGCAACAATCACATCAAAATGCTTATCGGCAAAACCGTTAAAACGGTTTGCCAGCGTTACCGCAGCACCGTGCATTCTCCACTTCCAGTGATGCCCGGGCAATGTGAGCAACTCAATTTCATGGCTGCTGTTTTGCTGCCAGCCTTCCGCCCATTGCTTATGAGAACCGCAGAAAAAAGGTTCAATCAAAAGGATTTTCATTTTGTAAAAATTCCGATTAAAAAATCAGGCAAGCCGCTTCATCCAATAATTAGTTGCAGCCAGTTTCCACACCATTGCAGCTTTAGAGTAATCGCCTTTTTTGTATTGCTGAATCAATTGCAAGGCTTCTTTTTTATTTAAAAATTCAAGCCCGTTGAAATCATCTTCCAATAAAAATTTCAAAGGCGCATTTAACCATTCCACTTCACCGGGTGTTACAAAACCTTTTTTGTCTTTTCGTTCATAAACAGCCTTCGGCAAAATAGATTTCAAGCCTTCGCGCAAAATGAATTTTGTTTCCGCTTTATTGCTGATTCTGTCTTCCGTATTTAATGAAAAAGCAAATTCTACCAATCGGTGGTCAAGAAAAGGTACGCGACTT
>CAZSEG010000011.1:12798-17837 GCA_964605875.1 uncultured Chitinophagaceae bacterium | reverse complement strand
ATAGAATAAGCCATGCTCTTTCTGTCTTCAAAATGAAGAATGGGTTGCAACGTTGTGTGAAACAATAAATGGTAAAGAAAATTGTTGAATGCACTTGTGTCATGCGTTTCCATATTTAACGATGGCGCTTTGCCGCAAAGTGAATTCCACTTGCGATACTCCATTTCATAAATACCTTGCTCTGATGAGCCTGAAGCAACAATACTCTTCAATAAAAAGTCTAATTTTTTGGAAGAAGAAAACTGCTCGCGCACTGATAAGCTATTCAATAACTTAAATGCTTTTGTAAGTTTTAAATGCTTTAAGTCTGTGCCGATAATGCGATACAAAGAATGCAGATACCCTCCAAGATATTCATCGCTTCCCTGTCCGTCATTCACCACCGTAACGCCATTTTCTTTCGCTAATTTCATTACAAAAAAACCTGCAATGTGCGAACTGCCCAACATCGGAATATCTGAGTGCCACGCTGCCGATTCAAAAATATCGGCTACTTCATTGTGATTTGGAGAGTAATAAAATGGTTGAAGATTCGGATACTTTTTTACCGTTTCATATACATAAGGTCGCTCATCCACCTTGCCTTTTCCTTCAAAGAAAATGGTGAACGTTTTAAGCTGAGTATCGGGATACAATGTTGAGAATGCAGAGGCAATTGCCGTGCTGTCCAAGCCACCGCTCAAACAAATACCGTTTGGAACATCGCTGCGGAAATGCAGCTTCACAGCATCTATAAACAAATCGTGAAATGCCGCTTTCTTTTCTTCCCAGTTCATTGATGAAGCAGCATTAAAATCAACATCCCAATATCGCTCGGTTTTGACCTTGCCCGCTTGGTAAACAAGATTGTGTGCAGGCGGCAAGGTCTTTATGTTTTGATAAACTGTTTCTTCTTTAAAATCAGCCCAACCGAAAACCAAACATCTTTTTATTTGCTCATAGTTTACAGTGTTATTAAAACAACCCGCGACCTTGAGTGTGTTTAGCGCAGAAGCAAAATAAAACGCTTCGCCCTGATTAAAATATAAGAAGGGTTTTATGCCAAATCTGTCGCGCGAACAAAACAGCTTTTCATTCTTTTCGTCCCACAAAGCAAATGCCCACATGCCAATAAAATGTGTAACGCAATTTTCGCCCCAATGCAAATAGGCGGCACAAATAACTTCTGTATCACCTTCGGTTGAAAAACTAAAACCAGCCTTTTGCAATTCGGCTCGCAGCTCAATGTAATTGTATATTTCACCGTTAAAAATCAGCGTAACATTATGAAAGTGAAACGGCTGACATGAGGCATTACTTAAATCAATAATAGAAAGGCGATTGTGTCCAAGTATCAGGTTCTCTTTTTGCCAAAAAGAAGAATAATCAGGACCACGGTGATGTTGCGCTTTCAGCATTTTCTGCATCTGCTCAACTGCTTCTTCCTTTCTCAAACGGCTGTCAATAAATCCTGCAATACCACACATATATGGCGCAATGTTAGCAAGTTAAAACGTAAATTATTTCAACACTTTACTTTTGCCGTGATGAAAATTTATTTGGAAAACAATTTGCCAAACAAACGCATAGTTTATTATGCTTTGCAACTAATTGCTTTCAATAAGAATTTCAGTTTTGTATATGTAGAAAGTAAAGAAGCCTCAGATATAACAGTTGGTATATTACCCGATTCATCTGTTCGCGTTTCTGAAAATTTCTACAAACTGCTCAACGACAAAAAGACAAGCTACTCTTATCATTTAAACCCATCCTCTAAAACAATTCAATCAGAGGATGGAACAACGGATTATTTAAGCACCATTTTCTATTATGTAAACTGTGTGCAGGAATTTTACAACAATGATTTTGATGTTTACGGCAGATTCAAATATTCAGAAAGCGTTCAGCATAAATTGGGCTTGATTAAAGAAAATTTTGTGCAGCAACTCATGGATGAGTTTTGCGAAAAGCATCCGTTATTAAATAAGCTGAAAGCAACAAAACGCAAATCAGGGTTCTTTCTCACACATGATATTGACGATATTTTCAAGGCTAAAAATGAGGACGGAAGATTTGCTTTGACGAATGGCAAATGGCTTGAAATTCCACGCTTACTTTGGAATCATTACATCGGCACACCTGATTTATTGAACATAAAAACCATTATTGAAGCAGAAAAGAAATATGGTTTTTCATCAGCATTTTTTTGGTTGGTTGTGCAAAATAAAATCAATGCTGATTACGATTTTAAAAGTGCTTTAATTCAACAGCAATATCAATTTGTAAAAAATAGCGGATGTACAAATGGAGTGCATAAAGCGTGGGCGGAAAGTTCATTTCAGGAAGAGATGAGTTTGTTTCCCGAAAAAATAATTGCGAATCGTTATCACTTTTTAAAGTTTACCGTGCATGATTTTAAAACTGTTGAACAGGCGGGAATTAAATTGGATACTTCGCTTGGATTTTCAGAACATTTTGGTTTCAGAAATAATTATGGCTTGCCATACCTGCCTTTTGATTTAGAAGAAAACAAGGTTTTGAATTTGCTTGAAGTGCCTATGCAGATTATGGACAGAACCTTCTTTAATCTGAAACAGAAACCTGAAAAAGCAAAAGAGGAAGTTGTGGAATGGATGCACAAGCAAGCCGACAATTGCGTTTTTACCATCAACTGGCACAATAACTTTTTTACTGATTTGAAATACAACGGATACCAAAAATTCTATGATGATTTGCTGAATTATTTTCATCAAAACAATCTGCATTGCTATACACAAGATGAATTATTAAAAGAGTTTTTCCGTCCTGATTTTTTCACCTTACCCGATAACCTGAAATGAAAGTTTTAATTCTTGACGGAGGCAATCAAAATACCTTAGCCGCAGTTCGCCATTTGGGTAAAGCCGGACACGAAATGCACATAGTAGCAACGGGCAAAAATTCGCTGGCATTGTTCAGTAAGTATTGTTCCAAGTATTACATCCTGCCTGACCCGCGCACAAAAGGCGAAGCATACATGGCTGCTTTGATTGAATTGTTGAAACAAAAAGAATTTGAAGTATTGCTGCCGATGGGATTCAGAAGCTATCAACTGTGTGCAGAAAATGCCGATACAATCCGGCAATATACATCGCTTACGATTACCACAAAAGAAAATATCGCAATTGCTTCCGACAAAAGACTGACATATAGTTTGGCTGAAAAAATTGGCATACCGATTCCAAAAACTTTTAAAATAAATTCATTAGCAGAACTCAAGGAAATTGAAACGGATTTTCCTGTTGTAATCAAATCATCTTTTGAGAGCGGCACTAATGTTGTGGAATATGCTTTCAGCAAAAATGAGATGATACAAAAGTTTGAAACTATGGTTGCAAAACACCGCTTCAAACCTGAAGATTATCCAATCATCCAACAGTACATTACGGGCGAAGGCTATGGCTTTTTTGCTTACTACGACAATGGAATTTGCAAAGCATTTTTTATGCACCATCGTCTGCGTGAATATCCTGTAACAGGCGGTGCAAGTGTATGTGCAGAATCGTTTTATGATGAAGTGTTGGCAACAACCGGCAAGAAACTTTTAGATGCGTTAAAGTGGGATGGTGTGGCAATGGTGGAGTTCAAAAAACACAGCGATGGTGAATACAAACTGATGGAAATAAACCCTAAATTTTGGGGTTCGTTAGAGTTGGCTTTGGCTTCGGGTGTCAATTTTCCTGAGATGCTTTTGAAACGTGCAAAAGGAGAAACTGTAATTCAACAATTGCCTTTTAAGAAAGTTACTTTTCAATGGTTAATTAATGGTGAGTTGTTTCATTTTTTAGAGCGACCAACCAACTTCTTTAAAATTTTCTTGCAGCTATTTTCATCAAAGTCTGATTTCTATTGGTCGGATGTAAAGCCGAATCTTTATCAGGTGGCTTATGTATTTAAGCATTACAGGAAGAAGCTGTTTAATTAGCTTGCTTCTTCTGAAATTTCAGTATAGTGTTATACCCGATGTATTGAACGTTTGAAGGAAGGTTTTCAATGACATCTGTATAAAATATCACCTCTCCTTTTTCATGATTAAAACTCATGTCATCAATAAAAGTGATGCGCTTGCTGCAATAGAGCATAATTACTTTCAGCAACCAAACTTTTTGCATAGGCGATAACACAAGAAATATTTGACTTTCAGGAATTGAAATTCCGGCTTTTTTAACCCATTCAACAGTAACTTTTCTTGTATTAAATTGTCGTGCAGTAAGTACAAAAACGGTTCGTGATTTTGAATTTGATATGTCGTTCGCCAATGAACAAATTCTCGCAAACGGTTCAATGCTTTTCAGCCTTTCCAACTCATCAGGATTGCGATTGATTAAAGTAGGGAATGTGTCGCCTAATGTGTTATCCAAATCGAAAATGTAAATTGACTTGTTTCTGTTTTTCCATGAAACAATTATGAAAAGACTGAAATGATAAATCAGTCCGGTAATTTTCTCAATAATGCGTTTGAGTCGTTTCATTTATTCGGCAATCCACACCGCAGATTGATTAACCCTTTTTGGAAACGCTATATTAAATAACTTTACATGGCTTCTCCCCGATTTTAATGAAGCCGATACATTTCCTTTGTTTCCATTAAAAAACTATACACATCTCTTTACAATTATTTACGCTTTTACATACAATGTAATTGTAATCTTGCGCCTTCATAAAATACAAAACAAATAACAGAATATATCCATGAGCACTTCAGAACACGTTCATTGCCTCATTATCGGCTCGGGACCTGCCGGTTACACAGCAGCTATTTATGCAGCGCGCGCGGGCTTAAAACCAATGATGTACACAGGTTTGCAACAGGGCGGACAGTTGATGAACACCACCGATGTAGAAAATTATCCGGGCTACCCGAAAGGAGTTTTAGGACCCGAAATGATGGAAGATTTTCGCCTGCAAGCCGAACGGTTCGGCACAGATATTCGCTTTGGTATGGCAACAAAAGTTGACTTCTCCGGTTCACCTAAAAAGGTTTGGATAGATGGCGAAAAACTGGTTGAAGCCGATGCGGT
>CAZSEG010000011.1:8288-12788 GCA_964605875.1 uncultured Chitinophagaceae bacterium | reverse complement strand
CTCGGCAAGCCAAGCCACTTGGCTTGCCGAGCGAACAAAGGCTGAACGGCAGCGGAGTGAGTGCCTGCGCGGTGTGCGATGGTTTTTTTTACCGCAACAGCGAAGTGGCAATCGTGGGCGCGGGCGACACTGCCTGCGAAGAAGCTATCTACCTTTCAAAATTATGCACCACCGTACACATGATAGTGCGCAGGGGCGAAATGCGTGCATCTAAAATCATGCAGGAGCGTGTATTAAAAACACCAAACATCAAAGTTTACTGGAACTCTGAAACCGATGAGGTGCTTGGCGATACTGTTGTTGAAGCTGTACGTTTGAAAAACAACCAAACAGGCGAACTCACCACGATTCCCGTGAAAGGATTTTTTGTTGCCATCGGGCATCAGCCTAACTCCGCTGTGTTTAAAGATTACATCGCAACAGATGAGCAGGGTTATGTTACCACCATACCCGGCACTGCAAAAACAAATGTTGAAGGCGTGTTTGCCTGTGGCGATTTGCAGGATAAAATTTACCGTCAGGCGGTTACAGCCGCAGGCACGGGTTGCATGGCTGCTTTAGAGGCTGAAAGGTGGTTGAGTGAGCGGGAATAACTTCGTTGTTTAAAAAACCATAGTACACCATTGATTTGAAAATTTGGAGATGAAACAGCCCTTGCGCTCTCGTCTTGTTTTACATTTTCAAATCATCTCATTTTCAAATTTTCAAATTTGCTAAGGTCAATTTCAGGAAGCGGCTGATAAAACACACCCATAGAATCAGTAGGAAATGTAAGCAATGACATTCCGGGAGTAAAAATGTCAGCCAGCATAGTCATGTAAGAAAACTGAAAAGGGTCGGTGGCAACGGCTATTTTTTTGAAGCCTAATTTTTTTGCCATTCGTTTTCCTTTCACCAAGTTTTGATTGCTGTGCCGCGCTTCGTTTTCTGCATACGTGTTTGCCGGTGGAATGCCCAAATTATCTGCAAATTGCTTCATCAGTTTTCCTTCCACAAAAGATGTGTGAACAGCCGCGCCCGAGAAAATAATATTCTTTGCGATGCCCCTTTCATAAAGTGATTTAGCCCAGTACATTCTTATGTTGAATAATTCAGGGTGGCTTTCTGCTTGGTAAGGATAGCCCGGCACTATGATTACATCATAAGGCGCTTTGGCAAAGCTTTTCGCATTTCTTTTTTCAACTAATTTTTGCAGCGAACACGAAGAAAAAGTAAATGCAATTACAACAAGCAGAACCGAATAAAATTTCATTGATGAAACCGAAAGTCAGAAATTTCAACAGTATTCCATTGCACATAACAATCTATTAACACAAGTTCTTTTATATTTCGCCCTGCATGAGGAAAGTTCTGCTACTCTCAATTCTTTTTTATTGTTCTGCTGCCTTTGCCGGTGGCGATAACTTTACTGCGGGTGCGCGGGCAACTTCGCTTGGAGATGCTTCGATAACATTTAGTGATGTATTCAGCACAACCACTAATCAGGCAGGCTTGGCGTTTATGAATGAAGTTGCTTTCGGTATTTACACCGACCGAAAATTTGTGTCTGCAAAAACAAATAATTTCAATGCTGCGGTGGCTGTGCCTTTCAACAGCAAAATCGGTACGTTCGGGTTGAGTGTAAATTATTACGGCTATAATTTATACAACGAAACAAAAGTTGGTTTGGCATATTCACGAAAATTCGGCACTAAATTTTCTATCGGCATTCAATTCGATTACCTGCGATTTTTCATTTCGGAAAACGGACAGAAAAATCTCTTTACGCTCGAAGCGGGATTTCAATACAAGCCGTGGAAAGTAGTAACTTTTGCTGCGCACATTTACAACCCGATTCCATACAAAATGGATAAAGTTTTTAATGAGCGATTGCCCACTATTGTAAAACTTGGTGTTGGTTACGAGCCATCGCCAAAAGTGTTGCTGGCAGTTGAATATCAGCAGGACATTAACCACAACCCGCAGTTCAAAGGCGGCATAGAATATCGCCCGATAAAATATCTGCATTTGCGCACGGGAGTGCAAACTACTCCTTTCAGTTTTTCTTTCGGTTTGGGAACAAATATCAAAGGTTTGCGCATTGATGCAGGCAGCAGCTATCATCCTGTGTTGGGCTTCACTCCGCAGTTTAGTTTGATGTATGGTTTTGTGCCTAAGAAGAAGAAAGCGGAGGAAAGTATTAAGTAATTAGTCGGGAAAAGTATAACAGCAGTCCTGCCAAAATTTATTAGTCCCGACATGAATACTTAATTATAAGAATATATCTTTACAACCAACAACTGTATAAAACTGATTGTTATGAAACAATGGATAAATCACCCCCACTCGCGTTTTAAAAAATTTAAAATTAAATGACATGAAAAAAGTATTCTCAATTGCATTTATTGCTCTAACTATCAGTGTTTTTGCGCAACAAAACATCAACCGTGTTTTTGAGAAACTAAATAAGCAAACAGACATCATCATTGAAGGAAAAATAATTCATTCCAAAGGTGTTTGGGATGAAAAGAACAAAACCATTTTTACCGTACATACAGTAAAAGCGAGCAAAATTTTCAAAGGAAATTATGCCGACAGCATTACTTATTTCCGCACAATCGGAGGAACTGCAAACGATATTACGCTAACCGTGCATGATATGCCAACGCTGTCAAAAAACGGCACATATATTCTCTTTGGCAAACGGGTGAACGAAAACGATTTCATGCCTTTACTAAGCGAGGACGGTTTTATTCAACTGTTTGCAGATGGGGTAAATCCACCTGCAATTATTGGTGAAACCCATGTTTCAAACATAGAGAAAGAAATATACCGACCATTAGAAAAACATCTGCAAACAAGCATGAAAATTGTTTCAGACAACGACATTGAAATCAAAAACACACAAATGTTTTCAACCTATACCGTACCGCTTAAAGAAGGAATCGAATACACACTTGACAATCTGAAACTATTGGGTTCGGGGCTTGATTCCATTGAGTTTGACATTTTCGCGCGAACATTAGACTATGGATACAAATACTTTTCAAGCGGAGATATTTTCTTTAAATACGATACTGCAATTTTCGGTTCTTTCCTTGCAACTAAAGGGGATATTGAAGTTTTAAAAGAAGCAATATCTTACAGTTCAGACTACTTGATTAGTGTTGCTGACGAATACGCTGATATTGTAAAGCTCACGGTAGAGCGAGTTCCAAACCCAACTTCGCTTTATGCTATTTCAAACTTAGCCAACAAGCTGCTGAAAGTAAAAGTGAATTTACCTAACAATCTTGCTTTAAACGCAGTACAGTTTGATGAACAACAAATGCAGACAAAAAGTGAATACTACAAGATACTCGACCAACAGGATAAAAAATTTGATACAGTTGTAACAAGGGTCGGTTTATATGGCACATCAAGAGGGTCAGGCGACCTGCCATTAGAGTTGAGATTTCAGGATGCACAGGTAACTACCGATATTAATGGGAACAAAAACTTAGAGTTTAATGTCTATGCTCGTTCGCCACAAGAAGTGTCAGAGCTTGGTCAGATTGCATTTGAGGTAAAATACAACCCCGCAGTATTTGGCTCAACGGCAAACCAATTCGATACTTATCCCATAGGCGGTTTTAGAAACAAATATGCTACTTCGGTCGCGCTTGGAACGCAACCCAACGCAAGAATTTTTGGCATCAATGTAATTAACCCGCCCACCACAGCAACCCTTAACACCACCTCGTTTGATTCACTTATGCACATTATTATGCCCATCGGAAGCTGCAATGCAAAAGCAGGAATATTTGCAGATTCAACCACCATGAAAGTTGGCACTTATTGGATTACGCCCGGCTATGGAAACTATCTCCCCGTGCTGCTGAACGATTCCATCAACCCGGTTCTCTGCCCCGACAGCCTTCCTGTTCTCTACTCCGTATCACCCAAAACAGTAAGAGCAGGTATAAACGATACGCTTACTTTTATTGGTAAAAATATTATGCCGGATACGGCTAATGGTGCGCCATTCATTTATTTTAGAAATGCAGATAATCCAAATTTTGAAATTGAAGTTCCGATAGCTGATAAATTATTTATGTCCGACAGCATCGTTAAAATTGTTGTTCCTTCACAAGTAACTGGCACAGAATTTAATAGAGGTACTGCTGGTTCATGTAAACCTAAAATAGCATTGACAACAAATCTTTCAGCAGCATTAGTATCGCCAGACTCAATAGTGGTAGATTATGCTCTAATTAATTTGAGACAAAGCTCTGTTGGAGCCAAGGCTTATCGCGTTAATTTGTTTAATCAGAATGGAAATGGAGGACATACTATCAGATTTAACAGCACTTTTAATACAAATACTAAAGCTGTAAAATGTTTTGGAAGAGCGTTAAATGATTGGAGATGTGCTACCGGAATAAACTTTTCAACAAGTACCCCAACTTCAATATCAACTCATTCAATTGATTCCATCAATGTTGTTGCGTTTGTAAATCCTTCAGTTTTAGTAAATCCAGC
>CAZSEG010000011.1:4835-8278 GCA_964605875.1 uncultured Chitinophagaceae bacterium | reverse complement strand
AAATCCAGCATATTTAGCAGCAACTTATACTTCAAACCTGAGCAGAAACAAAATTTGTATCGGCAGCAACTCAGAGGATTCGCTGTATCAAAATTTCGATTTTGACATTCTTTTCAATGATGCAGTAGATTGGCACTTTGACACTACCGGAACTTTGCCATGTCCTTCCGGAAAATTTGATTTTTATTCAGTTGCACTTCATGAAATTGGTCACGCCCACCAAATAGACCATGTATTGGATGAAACCAAATCAATGCATTATAATATAGGTCAAACTACTCAGAGAAAATTAGCTCATGCAGACATTGCAGCAGGCATCAATGTTGTTTCTTACAGCATTAACCCCGATGGTACACCATGTCTGCCGCCAATGATTCAGTTTTTTCCGACAAACTGCGTTTCATCAGTTGAGAATTTTAATACTGATTCAAAGTTGTCTTTATTTCCAAATCCCAATAACGGCTCATTTTCTGTTAGTATAAATTCGGAAAACGAAGCAGTTTCAAAATTCTACATTACAAACACAGTCGGGCAAAAATTAGTTGAAGAACAACTGTTATTTACTGCCGGAATCAACAGTTATCAGTTTCAGTTAAGCAATCTCAATAGTGGTATTTATTTTATTAGTTTCACGGTAAACCAAAAGGCAATGACCCAAAAAATAGTCATAGAGCAATGAACAAGATATTTTTTACATTATTACTGTCACCGGTTTTCTGTTTTTCTCAAAAAAATCAGACACTATGCGATACAAGTTTTTACCAATACATAAAATCGGTATGGATTAAAGATTCTTCTGATGGAATATACAGATACCAACCGTTTACAAATTCAAAGGGAGATGTGAAATCTTTTTTTTGGAATAAAGTTTACAACGCAAAAGATTATTGCATCGTTGGAAGCAATAAATCGTGCGTAGTAAACCTTTTTGGCAAACCGGATGCTGTGTTATCAGATAAAAAACAAATCCTTCTGTATTATTTTATCAAAAAAGAACCCTTTGATGAATTTTTGAAAAATGGCATTTTGGCTTTTGATTTATACAAAAATAAAAGCATGGTAGCACTTTTATTTACAGTAGATAAGAAAAGCAATTGCATTGTAAAGTTTGAAAGTAAGTAAAAATGTAAGTCAATATCACTTACAATTCAGCAATCTGAAAAGTGGATTTTATTTCGTTAGTTTTGTGCTTAACAACAACATAAGCACCAAAAAACTAATCATTGAATGATTGCGATAAGACTTTTAATTTCAATGGCAGCGTTGTGGTGTTTAAGCACTGCAACACTGCCTTTAAAGGCTCAGGAAACTCTAATGAATGATGTTGTTGAATTTGAATGTGGAGTTATACTTGAAAGAGTACGTGATTTATGGAAACCCGCAAAGGATTCTGTTTTTCGTTATTATCCTTTTGCAGACAGGAATAAAAGTAATAATGTGAAATTTATGCACAACCTTGTGGGGTTGTCATATTGCTGTTGCCTTGATTCATCTTATTTGCTTAAAGGTCTCAATTCAGTTTTCCCAAAGCCTGACGCAGTTGTAAAAACAGATTCTTTGATAAAACAATACTATTTCGTTCGCATTAAAGAATACTGTAATTACAAATCAAAAAAACTGAAATTATCTGATAACATTCCGTATCTCATTGTGCTTGTGTTTGACAAGAAAACTCAACTGCTCAAACAGGTAATAACCAACTGAAATTTGTTTCTCTTAACGATAATACATAAGACAATCAACTTCAACCGCTGACATCAGAAAATGAAATTGGAAATCAGAAAATACAACACTGTTTTTCTTCTCATCTCAAGAGGGATTAGGGGTGTGTTTGTATTTTTCTTCCTCCTGTTTTCTTCTTCTCTTTTCGCCCAGCAGCCCGATGAAACCGATTTGCAGGAAGTGATTGAAAACGTTGCCCGTGGCGAAGATTCAGAGGAATTTCAATACGATGGCTCCATTGATGATTTGGAGAATTTGCGCAAGCGACCTGTGAATTTAAACAAAGCAACCCGCGAAGATTTAAGCGAAATTATTCTGCTCAATACATTGCAAATTCAAGCCTTGCTACAGTACCGCGCCAAGCACGGCAACTTTATTTCCGTGTATGAATTACAGGCTGTGCCATATTGGGATGTTGCGCTTATTAAAGCGGTATTGCCTTTTGTAAAAGTAAATACCGACATCAGCGAACCTTACGCGCCCATCAAAGATTTATTTACGAAAGGAAATTACCAGTTCATCGCGCGCTATCAGCAGGTGATTGAAAAAAGCAAAGGCTACATTGTTCCCGCAGACCAAACTAAGCAATACTATCAGGGCAGTCCGTTCCGTTTGTTTGCACGTTTCCGCTATTCGTATGGAACCAAAATGAGCTATGGGCTAACCGTAGATAAAGATGCGGGAGAAGAGTTTTTTAAAGGCAGCAACAAGCGCGGTTTCGATTATTACTCGGGGCATTTTTACATACGCGATGTGAAGGCATTAAAAGCGTTGGCATTGGGCGATTTTGAAGTGCGCATGGGGCAGGGAGTAATTATGTGGACGGGCTTTGGCTTTCGCAAAAGTCCATCGGTGATGTCAGTAAAACGCGAAGGAATGAAGCTGCGTCCATATACTTCCGTAAATGAAACAAACTTTATGCGCGGTGGCGGCTTTACTGTTGGCGCAAAAGGTTTTGAAGTAACTGCTTTTGCATCCTACAAAATGATTGATGCCAATGTGGTAACTGCCGCAGCAACCGATACTACCATTGACGAAGAAGAGTTTTTTTCTTCGCTGCTGGCAACGGGTTATCACCGCACACAAAACGAAATAAAAAATCGCGAGCGCATTGCACAGTTGGTTACAGGGGGAAACTTTTCTTACAACAAACGCAACTGGCATATTGGCGCAAACGCAGTTTACACGCGCTATTTTTCAAATTATCAAAGGAATCTTCAACCCTATTCTTCATTCGATTTTTCGAGTAATCAATTGCTGAATGCAAGCATTGATTATCACGCAGCATTTAAGAATGTGCATTTATTTGGCGAAAATGCCGTCAGCCAAAATGGTGGTTTCGGTTTGCTGAACGGTATGCTCATCAGCTTAGATAAAAAGGTGGATTTAAGTGTTGTTCACCGTTATTATTCCAAAGATTTTCAAACGATTTACGGCAATGCTTTTGCCGAAGGCAGCCGCCCGCAAAACGAGCATGGTATTTATGTTGGCTTGAGTGTGCGCCCTGTAAAATATTTGCAATTAGACGCTTTTGCCGATTTGTATATGCACCCGTGGATGAAGTATTTGATTGATGCGCCCTCGTGGGGAAATGAGAATTTTTTGCAGGCAACAGTTAAACCAAACAGGCGTTCGGAAATTTATGTGCGCTATCGTTTTGAAACTAAAAAACGCAATTCGCCTTTAAATGATTTACCGTTGGATTATACCGTAAATCAAAC
>CAZSEG010000011.1:0-4825 GCA_964605875.1 uncultured Chitinophagaceae bacterium | reverse complement strand
GCAGGGAGTGCGTTATCAGCATCGTTTTCGTGTTACGGATGAAATTACAATCGGCAATCGCGTAGAGTTGAGTTTCTATAATTTAGAAGGCAACAAACCCGAAACAGGATTTGTGATTTACCAAGATATTGGCTTTAAGAAGTTAGGTTTTCCGCTTTCTGCCAATGCACGGTTTGCTGTGTTCAGAACACCTTCTTACAACACCAGAATTTATGCTTATGAAAACGATGTGCTGTATTCATTTTCCATTCCTGCATATTACGGAAACGGCATTCGCTATTACTTAACGCTTCGTTACAGCGCAACACGTTGGTTAGATTTTTGGGTGCGTTGGGCGCAAACCTACCGCAGCGATGTAAAAGTTTTTGGCAGCGGCTTGGATGCTATTGACGGCAACAAAAGAAGCGAGATTAAAGTGCAGATGAGGGTGAGGTTTTGAGATTTGTTTAATACAAAAAAACGGAACGCACTTTGCGTGCGCTTCCGTTTTAGCAACAGAAAAAATTTCTTCTTACTTCCTTCCTGTTCGTTTCTCTTAGTTATTATATCTGATAATGTTGTTGAAATACTGTCCGCCCGTGTAATCGCCTGTTTTCGCGCTTACGCCTGCGTACAGTTTTCCGTTCAAATAAACCACGCTGGTAACGGGAAAACCGTCCTGTAAATCCGATATAAAGTCAGAACTGCTGAGGATAGTTTGCGGTGTTGAACTGCCTGCGGCATATTTTGAAATTCCGTCCCGTGTAGCCACATACACATTGCCGCTTGCATCTGCCGCAAAATCAAGACTGCTCACAGAAAAAGAAGTTGTGAATAGTTGTTCGAGCGCGTTGGTGGCGGTGTTATATTTGTAGAAGTAAAACGCCCTGTTGGTGGCTTCACCCTCAAAACTTTCTGCAACGTAAAAATATACACTGCTTCCCACCCATTGCGCCTTATGCCTCAACGAACTCAATGTATAACCGGTATTAAAATTCGGGAGCGCATTTGTATTGACACTGTCTTCATTCTGAAAGATTAGAAACCTTGAATTATTACCATTCGTTTCGTGCATAAGAGCCAGCGCGTAAGCCTTTCCGGAGTAATACCCCAACGGTACTCCCAAAATATCAATCTTAGCATATCCTTGATTGGGAAGGAATTTGTATTCAGTTGTTTGCTTTGTATTAAAATCAAAAAGCGAACCTTTCCAATACGGAAGGTTGCCCAACCACGCTACATAATTATGTACGCTCAAAATACCTTCTTCCGTAATAATTTGCGAAGCAAAAGCAGCATCTCCTTCTTTTTGTTTGTTTCTACAAATGGGATAAGTAACATTGTCGTAAGCCGAGTTTGAGTTAGTGTGATTTTCACCAACAAGCCAAACATCGCCATTGCTTCTTTTAACGATAGAATTGGGTATGGGTGGGTACATGGGCAAAGACTCGTAAGAACTGTCTATGTATCCGCTGTTGGCTGCGGGATTGAAAAATCCTATCCAGCCTTGCGTGTAATTGGAGGTTTTGTAAGTAGCCGTCATTGCCAGCTCATCAGCAGAATAGGGCATTAAAATAAATTTTCCGCTTAATCCGCCTGTGTTGCCTTTGTATTCCGTTTGCTTATACACCGTAGTCCACGAAGTGGTGCTTGCGTTCAGCAGTTCTTTGGGTTTCACTTTTCCGTCATCGGTTGGGTCGTTAGGTTTTTTCTCTTTTTCGCAGGCAGTGGTGAGAATTGCCGCTATTGCCGCCAGCATAAATATTTTGGTTCGCTTCATAATTCTTACTTTTTAATGAACTTGTTTAAACTTTTAGAAATTCATTTTTTAACCACATAGAAACATAGTTGATTGCGATAAAAGGGTGAACTATGTCCAAAACTTGTTTTGACTATGTAAACTTTAATCTTTTTGATTGCACACAGAGTAAAGGAGAACACAGAGTGTTTGCTTGCGCAAACAACCTCCCAACTCCCAACTCTCACCCCTCAACTATGTTTCTATGTGGTTAAAAAAGAAAATTTAGTTTGCTTTTATGTTGTTAAACTCTCCTTCGGTAATTTCCAGTGTTTGGCTGCCTTTCTTTACCGTTGCTTTGAACGTGCCTGAAAACGAATTATTGACAGTATCAAATTTTGAAAACTGTATCGTGTTTGTTGCAATTCCGTTACCGCTGTAGATGTCTGCATTCACCGTGTAATTGTTCAACTCAAACTGTTGAGGAGCAAGCGTTCGCGCTTCAGCCGAAATATAGCTTTGAAAAATACGCTGTTTACCGTCAGGCGTTGTTTGTTGTTTTGCTACTGCAAAAATAGAGAGGTCGTAAGCAGCGGTGGCGTGTGTATTAAATGTTATCGAATCGGCAGGAATTTTAATTATCGCTCCATTTTCTCTCCATTTTATGCCGTGATACGCAGGTGTTGGGGTTTCAGTTTTTTTACAGGCAGCCAACACGAATAAGCCTAACGTTGCTGCGAATAATATTTTTTTCATCTGTGTTTACTTTAAGAAAATGAATTAAAATTTCGTTCAGAAGCAAACGTGAAAAGGATATTCAGGAAAATCGGGAATCAGTAAGGATGGAATGAATTTGTGTCAGGTATGATTTTGCTTTACGCGCTCCCATTCATCGCGCAGCAAATTGTTGTACATACTGTAAACGCCTGTTTTCAGTTCGTTCGCGGCTTTATTCAGGCGGTTGAAAAGCCGCTTATTGCCGTTCTGATATTTGATGAGCAAAAATACGCACTCAATAAACTGGTAATGCCAAAGGTAATTACCGTCTAATTTTTTTCGCCTACTGTACACCAAATGTTTGTGCGCTACCTGTAATGCCGTTTTGCGGTTGCCTGCAAAATAATGGTAAGCGGTTTCATACACACGAATAAGCGATGCGATAATGTTTGACAGTTTTTTCTTTTCAATCAGTTTCAGCTTTTGAAAATACGTGTCTGCCGAAGCATTATCATTTTCGTAAAAGGCGAGTGTCAGTCCGAAAACAAGCGCGTCCGCCACGTTGGTCGGATAGTGGTGGTCGGCAATCAGCAGCCGCCACGTTTTATTGTAAATCATACACGCCTTTTTGTAATCGCGGGAAATAATCGCTGCGTGCATCCACAAACTTTGTGCATAGCGGTGTTTCCCTGTGGTTTCAGGAAAATTTTCCATTACTTTATCAAAGGTTTGCAGGGCTTTGTGCGGGTCACCAGCAGCCAGATAAGCCAATCCGAGATTGACTAACGGAATTGCTTCGTTTGCTTTGTTCAGTTTGTCGCCTGCCGCGCGAAATGCCTCCAACGTAAGCAAAGCGGCACTAAGCAAATCCTGCGGATTGTCGGAAGCATATTTGTAATACTCCGAAAGCGCGTATCCGTACCAAAATTTCGCAACGGCAGATTGCTGTTGCTCCACCTTTTTTGCCCATTGGTCCAATTGCTGTTTGGCATCAGCGGAAAACACATCGAACTGTGCGCGAGCCATAGCCGTGTGTATCGCTTTCAGCAGTAACCGAAGTTCTATTTCCGCATTGTCTTCAAAGGTGGGCGAGCCAAGTGCGGCAAGATATTTTTTGCCATAAGCGCGGTGTTGCTGCTCATCATAATTTACGACTAAAAGATTGATGTAAACATCAAATACCGATTTGTAAAAAACAGCCGCTTCCGTTTTCGTTATTTTCTTTTCAAAAAATTTTATCTGGTGAAAAAGCAGGTTTATCAAACCCTTATTGTGGACATTGGCGAAAATAGGCGCGTAATCATCGCCATATAAATGCTTAATGATTTTGGTAAGCAGCACGGAATTTATTTTATCAAAATGCGATTTGGTTAAGCCATACTTTGCGGGCAACGCGGTTTCGTCAAATGTCTTTACGAGCGAATTGTTTGCATACGCATCGCGTATCAACGCTTCTTTGCCGATAACGTCTAACTTTTTGAATTGTGTCAGTTCGTTTTCATCGAACGATTTTACTAAGTCGAGAAGGTAGCTCATTGGTTCGCAAAATAAAAAAACGGAACGCACGTAAGTGCGTTCCGTTTTTTTTATTATCCTCTGCCAAGACAAACTGTTACTTCTGCACATCAAAATATACATCTGCTTTTTTGGAAGAACCTGTTGGAATGTTTTTGGTTTTTATCAAACCTTTTTTGCCGTTTTGGGTTTTGAAAACATAAATGCCGTCATTGTTTACCGCGATGGATTTTGATGAAATGGAGGGATTGGGCAATGCTTCCAACTGCGCATAAGTAAGCGTTGATGTTTCGGGGTCGAGACCGCCTGAATAGGTTGCGAAAGTTGTTGTTCCCAAACCGCAAAGCGAAGCCACCGAAGGATATGCGCTGAACGCTCCCAAGTTATCGGGCGACACGAAATACAACTGGCTGCCTTGTGTGATAACTGCAAAATCAATGAAAGCCGGATTTTCCACCGCGCCATATTCGGGGCGTTTGTAGGGCGAGGTAAACCCGTTATATTGATTCGATTGGCTGCAAAAGAAACCCGCGTAAGCCGCTCCGCTTGTGCTGTAACTCTGGTCGCCCAGTGTAGTGTTGGCATTGTAAGTTTCGTTGTTTGCGTTCACGGTAATCGTGTAAACGCCTTTCACAATTTCGCTGCCGTCTGCGGTGCGCAAAGTGAAGTAGTAATTGGTGGTTGCCGTTACCGCTTCCAGCAATCCGAACGATTCGTTTTCCATGCTGCCCGATTTTAGAAGGCACTTCACGGAATCGCTTGCGGTTGCGCGCGTAATGAACAATTCCGTTCCGTTTTGAATCTGAAAATTGAAATTAAACGTAGTGCCCGAATTGACCGTTACACTCGTTCCGTTCAAGTCGGTGAGCGCGTTGT
>CAZSEG010000010.1:35944-36190 GCA_964605875.1 uncultured Chitinophagaceae bacterium | reverse complement strand
TGTGAGGAATGGTGTGGTGCGCGACATACGCAATGATGTGTTTAAGAAAATTCTTGCGCTGCCGCTTGCGTTTTACAGCAAAGAAAAAAAGGGCGATTTGATTGCCCGCATGACGGATGATGTGAAAGAAGTGGAAGTAAGCATTATGAATATGCTTGAAGTTTTTTTCCGCGAGCCGATAAACATCATTGTGTTTTTGGGCGCAATGGTTTTAATGAGTTTTCAGCTTACCATTTTTGTGTTCAT
>CAZSEG010000010.1:12073-35934 GCA_964605875.1 uncultured Chitinophagaceae bacterium | reverse complement strand
CTCGTTACAGGCTTGTTGATTGGCAGAATCGGTAAGCAATTAAAACGCGCATCGGCACAGGGGCAGGAGCGGCTTGGCTTTTTGATTTCTATTATTGAAGAAACACTTAGCGGCTTGCGTATTATTCATGCCTTTGGCGCTGAAAAATTCAAAACACAGCAGTTTGAAAAAGCGAATGAAGAGCACTACAAGCTGGCGCATAAAATGACTTCGCGCAGAGAGTTGTCCTCACCGCTCACCGAGTTTTTGGCAATATGCGTAGTGTGTACGGTGCTTTGGTTTGGCGGGCGTTTGGTGTTGGAACAAAAAATGCTGACTGCCGAAACATTTATCGGTTTCATGGTGATTTTTTCGCAGTTGATTCCGCCTGCAAAAAGTTTTTCAAATGCTTTCTACAACATTCAAAAAGGCTTGGCTTCCTCACAGCGCATCTACGAAATTCTGGATGCCCCGATTGATATTCAGGAAAAAGCCGATGCAAAACCAATTAAAGAATTTAAGAAAAATATTGAGTTCAGAGATGTAAGTTTTGCTTACAATAATTTTGACGATAAAGAGGTGTTGAACAAAGTAAATCTTACTATCGAAAGAGGAAGAATGATTGCCTTGGTGGGGCAAAGCGGTGCAGGAAAATCAACGCTTGCAGATTTGCTGCCGCGATTTTACGACCCGAAATTCGGCAGTGTTTTTATTGACGGCATTGACATCAGGGAATACAAGTTGAATGACCTTAGAAGTTTATTCGGCATGGTTTCGCAAGAGTCTATTTTGTTTAACGACACGGTGTTCAACAACATTGCTTTTGGCTTTCCGGGGGCAACAAAAGATAAAGTGATTGCCGCAGCAAAAGTTGCGAATGCACACGAGTTTATTTCAAACTTGGAGCATGGTTATGACAGCATTATTGGCGACAGAGGCAGCAAATTAAGCGGTGGAGAAAAACAACGCTTAACCATTGCACGCGCAGTGCTGAAAGACCCGCCAATTCTGATTTTGGATGAAGCAACTTCATCACTCGATTCAGGTTCGGAAAAATTAGTGCAGGAAGCATTGAATAAACTGATGAAAGGCAGAACTTCTGTTGTAATTGCACATCGCCTTTCTACCATTCAATATGCCGATGAAATTGTGGTGGTAAAAGACGGCACTGTTGCCGAGCGCGGCAACCACATTGGCTTGATGGCGCACAACGGAATCTATAAGCAGTTGGTAGAGTTGCAGGCATTTTAACGCTGCTAATATTTAACGTGAAAATCTATTTTAACCACATAGAAACATAGTTGTGAAAGGCGTTAGCAAGTTTGTGTCAGTAATGCTATGTGTTTCTAAAATAGATTTAGCTCAAAAAGCAAAACAGCATCAGAAAAACATAGCTTTGATAAACACACAACTGTCAGGGAAATCCGCTAAAACCTATGTTTCTATGTGGTTTCAAGTATTGAGAACATCCCGAACTCACGTTATTTATTCCTCCTCCTGATTTTTGAACAGCTCTTTTTCGGTAACAACTTTAATCAAATCGCCATCTTTCAGTGTTTTTGTAATTGCTTTGAATGGAGCTTTTACCACTTCATCGCCATCTTTCAAACCTTCGATAATCTCAATATAGTTTGCATCCTGAATACCTGTTTTTACTTCTGCGGCTTTTGCTTTGTTTTTATCAATGGTAAACACCATTTCTTTCACTTTCTTTTTATCAGATGATTCACCGTTGTTTTTGTCGGCATCTTTCAATCGCTTTTCTTTTGAGTCTTCTTCTTCGCGGATAGTAACGGATTGGATAGGTACTGTAAGCACGTTCGTTTTTGAAGCAGTTTTAATATCAACCGTAGCACTCATGCCGGGGCGAAACGGATAGCGCAAACCTCTTTCCGCATCAATTAATTCTGTATAAGAATCTTTAAGCAAAGTCAGCTTTACGGTAAAGTTAGTTGCCTGCGAACTCAACATGGAAGATGATAAAGTAGAAGTATAGGCTACCTGATTTACAATTGCCTTAAATTTTTTGCCCAAATAAGCATCCACTTCTACATCGGCAGTATCATTAAGATGCACGCGCAACACATCATTTTCATTTACGTCCACCTGCACCAACATATTTTCTAAATCTGCCAAACGAATAATTTCCGTTCCCGTCATTTGCGCAGTCCCCACTACGCGCTCGCCTAATTTCACATTCACCAAACTGACAATGCCGCCAATCGGAGCATAGATTTTCGTTTTCAATAAATTTTCTTTGGCTTGCTTTACCTGCGCTTCGGCACTGGAGATGTTGAAAGACGCGCCATTCACCTGTTCTTCGGCTGTTTTTAAACCTGCATCTGCCTGGTCTAATTGCAATTTGGCAGCCTCCAATTCTGCATCGGAAATCACTTTTTGAGCATGTAAAGTTTTATTGCGGTTGAAAGTAACTAAGGCTTGATTGTATTGCGCTTTTGCCTGAATGGAATTTGCCTTTGCACTGCTGCGCGATGCGCGAATTTGATTAAGCGCTGCTTCGGATTGCGTTACCAGCGATTCGTAAATAGATGGATTAATAACTGCAAGTAACTGACCTTGCTTTACCGAATCTCCTTCCTGTACATTCAGTTCAATTACTTCTCCGCTTACTTCCGAACTAAGTTTTACTTCGGTTAACGGAATCAGTTTTCCACTTGCGGTTACGGTTTCAACAATTGAGCGCAATTGCGCTTTTTCTGTTGCTACCAATTTGCCGCTGCTGTTGCCAATCCAGCCTTGTTTTTTTGCGATGAATGCAAAAACAATCAGCAGAAGCACCAAGCCTGCAAGCCAATAAATCAGTTTGTTATTTTTCATCTGTTGTTTGAAGCAACAATATTAAATTAAACAGCATAGAAACATAGTTGCATGAATAAAATTCATTCGGGGCATTTTTATATTTTAGCATTGTAGCCGCAGGTTGCTTACGTGGTTTAACGAAGACTACTGCCTTTGCCAAGAGAGAAAACTTCCACAATTTTACTTTTGAATAAATGATAATTAAGCAGGACATTATACAGCAGATACAAGGAATTATCAGTTCGGCACGTGAGCGGGCTGTTCGTTCTGTGGACACCGAAAGAGTGCTGATGTATTGGCAAATCGGTAAAGTAATTTTTGAAGAAGAGCAGCAAGGCGAAGAACGTGCGAGGTATGGCGAGTATCTGATAAAATCTATTTCCGATTACTTTCAGCCGCAATTCGGTTCGGGTTTTTCAGTTCGGCAGTTGGAACGTTACCGTCAATTTTATCGCACATTTCCAATTGCGTCCGCACTGCGGACGCAATTCAGTTGGACACATTACAAAACGCTCATAAGCATTGATAATCAGGACAAAAGAGAATTTTATATAGCCGAAGCCGCAAAAAATAACTGGGCGGCACGGCAGTTAGAACGACAGGTAAACAGCCAACTGTTTGAGCGGCTTTTAATGAGCAACAATGTAAAAGACGTTTTAGCTGTGGCGCGTAAAGAAAAGCAGCCGTCCGAAGCTAAAGAAATCATCAAAGACCCTATGGTATTAGAGTTTTTAGGGTTGAAACTGGAAGCAGCTTATTATGAAAAGGATTTAGAAACCGCCATTATCACGCACCTGCACGACTTTATTTTAGAGCTGGGCAATGGCTTTGCATTTGTGGCACGGCAAAAGCGCATTCATATTGACGGTGATGAGTTTTTTATTGACCTTGTGTTTTTCAACCGCCTGTTGCAATGTTTTGTATTGATTGAAATAAAAACAACCAAGCTCACACATCAGGACATCGGGCAGTTGCAGATGTATGTAAACTATTACGACCGCTACGAGAAACAAGATTTTGAAAACCCAACTATCGGTATTTTACTCTGTACCGACAAAAATGACGCTGTGGTAAAAATCACCTTGCCTGAAAACAGTAAGACCATTTTAGCAAGCAAATATCAGCTATACCTGCCGACAGAACAACAATTGATAAACGAAGTAAAAAAGGAAATAGAAAAGTTAGACCAAGACAAAAGCAACTAAATTGTTCAGGGGCATTTTTATATTTTAGCATTGTAGCCACAGGTTGCTTGAAGGCTACAGCCTTCGCCAATAGGGTTTAAAGGAAGAGCGGACGGATGAAATTTTGCAATAAAGGAATATAGAAAATAAGCTATTTTCGTTCAACATAAAAAGTAAAAAACTATTTGAAATAAAATAACAAAACAACTGACATAACATATTGCGTTTAGCATTCTTGTAGCTGAAAACGACCAATTAATAAGCACAACGAGAATTGAATAAACGCTCACGCAAAGCGTGGGCTTTATCTTTTCTGTTGTGTGGGTGCTTGGTCGTACCTCAGCTATGGATTGATAACTGTCCACGCTGGTTGTTTACAGACATTTCCAACGGGGCAGAGCATAAAAATTTAGAAATATGCTCCACATCATTATCCTGCCTCAACCTCCATAGTTTGGTATCAGATGCTTTGCAAAAGCAAAGCTGCTATTGGCTTTTCCGGTAGCCGTTTACAAACCGGAAACAATCTTTTATTTCAAAAAAATGGAGGCAGAAACCATTTCAAAAACGGGTCTGTCCCGCTCAGAAATTTTTAGCGGGGGCGTAACCGAAAAGCCATACGAGTAGGAAATTAAATTTAAAAAAAATGAATACAGCAGCATACAGAAAAACACCACAAGGTGAAGGTTATTTATTTGATGTTACACCGGCTCCGAAAGTAATGGGAGGATGTTCGGGAGTGTTGCTTGCCTTATTAATATTAGTGCCAATATCATTGGTCGCAGGAGGATTAGTGTCTGTAGTATTTTCATTCATAAGTGTTGCTATTATGTCTGTAGCATTTTCATTTACAAGTATTGTTATTATTACTATAGGTCGTATTATTTCTATTGTAGGTAATATTATTTCTGTTGTGGTTGGTATAGTAGTCTTTCTAAAATTTTTTAAGAAATTTGATATGCGTAAGAAGAATCATCGCCAACCGAGTTCTTTTTTTGTAAGTTCTAATGCTATTGAAGTTAATGGAAAAACTATCTCAAAATCAAACATTCACAGAGTTGTCATACGAAATGCTTATGATAATACCTCTAAAATACAATTGACCGGGCAAACGGTTTCTACAGGTGTAGGAATAGGACACGACATTAGAAATGCGTTAGAACAAATTAGCTATTCCGTAGATGTTGAAGCCGGAGGTAAAGCCACTCAGCTTGCAGGCGGAATGGATGAAGTTACCGCTAATGGCTTACTTACAGAAGTTAACCGGATTTTAGGATTCAATGGCTAAGATAGTGTTGTTTCTACTTTGCGAAGGCTATTTGCCTTCGTCAAAGTAAGAACATAGCTCATACGCACTGCGTTCGCAATTGAGTTAATTCATCACTTTATCACACAAGAATGTAAATGATTTTTATTCGTAGCCCGCAATAACTGTTTTTTCATGGTCAATAGCATACGCAATTGCTTTTCTCACAAAATCATTCAGAGAAAGACTTTTTTTTGAAGCCGTGATAGCCGCTTTCTGGTGCAGTTCGGCAGTCAGCCGCACGTTAAATGTTCCTTTGAATGTTTTATTGGGTTCTTTGTTAAGCTGTTTGCAGGTTTCTAAGTAATCATCAACAGCCGTTTTAAAAGCGCGTTTCAGTTCTTTCACCGATTGTCCTTCAAAAGTTACCAAATCGCTGATGCCGTGAACTTTTCCGTAAAAAGCCTCATCGTTTGCATTGAAAGATACCGTGCCGATGTATTCTTTATATTCCATATTGTTTTCCATAATTCCTATAAGTTGAGATGTTCAATAATTTGCTTAATGACATATTCTTTGAGAATATTTTTAGGATGTGGCTTGTGAAGGCTGATAATATTATTTCGCTGGTCGGCAAATTTTCTTCGTGAGCCGCCTGTTTTACCGGCTTTTAATTCGCTGTATCCGAAGTGATTCAATATTTTCACCAATTCTTCCCATGTAAAATCTTTAGGGTAAGATTTCAGTCTTTCAATCAGCTTATCAATTTTGCTCACAATGTAACTCGTTTACGTTGCAACTAATTTTCAGTTGCAAATTTACATGATTTTTTCTCACTTCCTCCACTCCTCTCTCAAAAACCTGATTTCTTCTTCCAAGAACTTAATCCTGCTTTCGTATTGCTCTAAAGTTGCAGAACTGACATTAGACTAATTTCTACTCCACTTGGTGAGTGGCTATTTGCCTTCGTCAAAGTTTTATTATTACAAGGTTATGGGTTTCCCCTGATAAAAATCAAGTACTTTTTGGCGGAAAACAAAAGTGTATTTTGCTTGTAACATTTGCGATTCAGCCGCTATTACATTGATGCGCGCACGTTCAAAATCAAACTGTGTAACCAAGCCGACTTCAAATCTTTTTTTGATAGCATCAAACGATTGCTGCGCAGCATCTAAACTTTTCTGGTTGGCAATAAAAGATTCAGAAGCAGCACGGGCATTCGCATAAGCCTCCGTGATTTGCTGCTGCAATTGGTTTCTGCGGTTTTGCAAATCCAACTCGCGCAATTGCAATTGAATTTTAGCAATCTGTTCGTTTGTAAAACGCTGCCCCTTGCTGATGATGGGAATGTTTAACGAAATGCCGATAACCTTTCTGAGACTTTGCTTCAGTTGGTCGCCAAACGGAGTCAGCTCATAATCTTTTCCAAAATATTGTGGCGGCAAACCCGGAATATGTAATGTGTCGTAAGCTGTCGGTCGTCTGCTTTGGTCAGAATAGTTCGTGCCTACCTGCCCGAAAGCAGTAAGCGTTGGGCTGAACGCACCACGCGAAATACGCAATGACGAAAGCGCACTTTTCAAACGTGCTTCCGCGCTTTTTATGCTCGGCTGATTGTTCAGTGCAAACTTGTAAACATCCGCAGGAGAAGTGAGCGCGTTGATGCTTAAAGTATTGGCGTTGATTTCGGGGATGGCAAGTTCAAAGCCGCTTTCAACAGGAATTTGCAATAAGTTGCGAATGTTTAAAACAGCTAAATCAATCTGATTTTTAGCATTGATAATATCCACTTCGTTGCGGGCGCGTTGCGCCTGAAATTCCAGCAAAGATGATTCGGGAAGTGAGCCGCTTTTTACGCGCTTTTCGGTGATGCTTAATTGCTCGTTGGTAAGTTGCAATTGATGCTCGGCAACTTTTAAAATTTCTTTCGCAAGAATCACATTCAGAAAAGCAGAAGTAACACTTAATGAAATATTATTCTTCGCCTCCTCTGCATCAAAATAGGAAGCCTGAAAATCACTCTTTGATTTTTGAATATTATGCAATTGTTGAAGCCCGGTAAACAATGGCAGGCTTCCCGAAATGTTGCCCGTAACAGTTTGCAGACTTCCCGAAATCAAAGTGTAATCGAACTGATTTACCGAGTTGCCGAAACTCACATTGTAGCTTGCTGAAGCATCAACGGTTGGTAAAAAAGTGCTGAGATAACTTTGTGTCAGTTGCTTTTTAGAAATGTCTTTTTGCAAACCCGCTTGGCGAACACTGATGTTATTCGTTAACGCATGATGGATACATTTTTCGAGTGTCCAATCTTGTTGAGCAAATGTTGTTGAGCAAGAAAAGACTAACAGAAAACATGAGATGCGAGATGCGAGATATGAGAAAGTATATGCTTTCAAACGAATTTTATTTTGCGGGCAAAGGTAAGTTTTTGTATATGTTTTGAACTTTTAAAATTACTGCGCCAAAGCGGCTTCGATTGCTTTGGTAACATCTGCATCGGCAACCGAAGTTTGCGGACTAAAAGAAGTAATTACCTTGCCCGATTTGCTCACCAAAAACTTTTGAAAGTTCCAGCTTACTTTTGCATCAATCACGCCATTTTCAGCCTTAGAAGTAAGATATTTGTACAACGGATGCTGGTCGCTGCCTTTCACCGAAATTTTTGAAAACATCGGGAAGGTTACATCGTATTTCAGGCTGCAAAATTCTTTAATGTCTTTATCGCTGCCTGGTTCCTGTCCCATGAAATCATTTGCAGGAAAGCCCAATACCACCAAGCCTTTGTCTTTGTATTTTTCATACAAAGCCTGAATGTCTTTGTACTGTGGCGTTAAGCCGCATTTGCTGGCAACGTTTACAAACAAAAGCACTTTGCCTTTGTATGTGTCCAAAGCCACTTCTTTGCCGTCAATGTTTTTCATTTTAAAATCATAAACCGATTTTGATGTTGGAATCATGGCTAACAGAATAAATAGTGTGATGAATTTCATGTGAATATAATTTGTTTTTTAAAGGACATCCCGCTTTTACAGTTCATTTTCGGTTGGTGATTTTGTTGGCGGTTGTGTTACTTTTCAGCCTGTAGTTTCAAACTGTTCTTTTTTAAATACTCCATAATCTGTTTAGCAGATTTCCCTACTAAATCTTTGGAAATTTTTTCTTTTATTGCTCTGAAAGTTTTAACCGTGTCAAACTTTTTTTCGGTTGTTTTTTGTTTAGTCTTCATATTCTAAAATTTCTTTTGGTGAACGTATTTCTAATGACAAATAATTCATTCTTAGGTTAATAGAGTTGTATCCTCTGATTCTGTAAACATTCACGATATGTTTAAAATTCCAACTCACTAAAATATCTGCTTTATTCAATGTTGCGGTTGCGATGTGTAAACAGTCGTCAAAACTCGTCTTTCCAACCACCTTTTCATCAATATATTTAGTTGCAAGTTCTATTATTTCCTTATTTACGATTACCCGTTCGGTGTTCTCTTTGGGTAAATTTTTAAAATAAACTCTGACATTTTCGGGTGCTTTCAATAATTCAGTTTCCGTTAAATCAGAATACATACAAACAATTTTTCCAAGTTTTACGCGCTCGAAAAGCAGAAGCGTTTCTTCTTCAAATTCTGTGTCATAAACACCTCCAAACACCGAAGTGTCAAAGTAAAACCGTTGCTTCATAACCTTGTTTTAGCGCACTTCAAACTTACATTTTTTTTGCTACTTCACACCCATCCCCAAAATCCCAATCCGTGTAATCCTTCAATCTGTGTAATCATCGCTTCGCGCAATCATCACTTCGTGTCGTGTTCACTAAAAAATGTTTCAATTGTTGTTTTGTTGAAAACCTCTATAAGAATACCATACTTTTGCCGCGCTGATAAAAAAAGCAACACAGCCAAACATGGACAGTTATTCGTTTCTCTCCAACGCAACACCGGAGTATATTGAAAATCTATACCGCGATTTCAAAACAAATCCAACCGTTATTGACCCTGAGTTCAGGAAATTTTTTGAAGGCTTCGATTTTGCCAGCATCAGCTACAATGGCAACGGCAAAGCAACGGGCATCAATGCCGATGAGTTTAAGGTTTTTGAGCTGATAAATGCTTACAGAAACAAAGGACATTTGATTGCAAACACCAATCCGTTGAAGCCGCGCAAAGACCGCAAGGCTGATTTGGATTTGGCTTCATTCGGCTTGAGCGAAAAAGACCTTGACCGCAAGTTTGTGATTGGCAGCGAAATTGGTTTGCCCAACGCAACCCTGCGCGATATTCTGGCTAAACTCCACAATATTTATGTGCATACCATCGGCTTTGAATATGGCTATGTGCGCAACAAAACCGAGCGCGAATGGCTGCGCAAAAAAATTGAGGAAAGCCCAACGCTTGTAAATTTTGATGTAAAAAAGAAAGAACAGATTCTACGCTCGCTGAACAAAGCCGTAGTGTTTGAAAATTTCTTAGGCAAAAAATATATCGGTGAAAAACGTTTTTCGCTGGAAGGTGGCGAAACCACAATTCCATCGCTGGAAGCCATCATCAACAAATGTGCCGAGCATGGCGTGGAAGAAGTTGTGTTCGGAATGGCGCATCGCGGCAGGCTGAATGTGCTGACGAACATACTTGGGAAAACTTATGAAGAAATCTTTAATGAATTTGAAGGCAATGCAGTTGGCGACCCGACTTTTGGCGATGGCGATGTGAAATATCATCTCGGTTTTTCATCGCAATATGAAACAGGTTTCGGTAAAAAAGTTTATTTGAAACTGATGCCGAATCCTTCGCACTTGGAGGCTGTAAACCCGATTGTAGCAGGGTTTTGCAGGTCGAAAGCAAATTCAATTTACAAAGGAGATTACGACCGGATTTTGCCCGTAACCATTCATGGTGATGCGGCTGTTGCAGGGCAGGGAATTGTTTATGAAGTGTTGCAAATGGCAAAATTGGAAGGCTACTACACAGGCGGCACTATTCATTTTGTAATCAATAATCAAATTGGTTTTACTACCGATTTTGACGAAGCGCGTTCGAGCGATTATTGCACTTCCATTGCAGCAACAATCGAAGCTCCCGTTTTTCACGTAAACGGAAATGACCCCGAAGCGGCTGTGTTTGTGGCAGAACTGGCTGCGGAATACAGGCAGTTGTTCAACAAAGATGTATTTATTGATATGGTGTGTTACCGCAAGTGGGGACACAACGAAAGCGATGACCCAAAATTCACGCAGCCATTGATGTATGCTTTGATTGACAAGCAGGATAATCCACGCGATGTTTATTCAAAACAGCTTGCGCAGCAAGGCACGATTGAATCGGAAGTAGCCAAGAAATTACAGGAAGAATTTTGGGCGGAATTGCAGGCGCGTTTGGATTCCGTAAAGCAGCATCCTTTGCCATACAAGCCGCAGCCTACCGAGATTGCATGGAATCAATTGCGCAAAGCGAGAGGCGTTGATTTTGAAAAATCACCTGCTACGGGCGTGGATGAAAAAACGCTTTTGAAATTGGCGAATGCCATGAGTGAAGTTCCTGAAAATTTCACTCCCGTGCGCAAAATGCAGAAGTATCTGAAAGAACGTCAGAAGCTGATTTGCGAAGACAAGAGATTGGACTGGGCTGCGGCAGAATTACTGGCGTATGCTTCCATTCTGAATGAGGGAAAAGATGTTCGTTTGAGCGGTGAAGATGTAAAGCGTGGCACATTCACGCATCGCCATGCGGTTATCAATGACGAAAAAAACGATGAGGAATATAACCGCCTCAGCCGCCTTTCCGACAAGCAGGGAAGATTCAGAATTTACAATTCGCATTTAAGTGAATATGGCGTGTTGGGCTTTGAATACGGCTACTCGATTACCGACCCGAATCCATTGGTGATTTGGGAAGCGCAGTTTGGCGACTTTGATAACGGTGCGCAAATTATCATTGACCAGTTTATTTCCGCAGCCGAAAGCAAATGGCAGCGCAATTCGGGCTTGGTGATGTTGTTGCCGCATGGTTACGAAGGGCAAGGTCCCGAACACAGCAGTGCGCGCTTGGAGCGTTTTCTGCAAATGTGTGCCGAGTTGAATATGGTGGTGGTAAATATCACTTCTCCGGCAAACTTTTTCCATGCCATGCGCAGGCAATTAGCGTGGGAGTTCCGCAAGCCGTTGGTGGTGATGAGTCCTAAATCTTTGTTGCGTCATCCGGCTTGTGTTTCCGATTTAAAAGAAATTACCGAAGGACATTTCAGAGAAGTGATTGTGGATGAGCCGCAAAGCAAAAAGATTCGCAAAGTAATTTTCTGTTCGGGTAAAATCTATTACGATTTGAAAGAAAGGCAGTTGAAGGAAGATAAAAAAGATGTGCTGATTGCGCGTGTTGAACAACTGTATCCTATTCCTTTAAAACAAATGCAGGCGGTGATTGAAAAATATCCCGATGCGGAAATTTTGTGGGTGCAGGAAGAGCCTAAAAACATGGGCGCGTGGCATTTCCTTGTCGGCAGGTTGTTTGGCGTGTTGCCGAAAGTGAGAGGTATTTACCGCAAAAATTCTGCTTCTCCGGCAACTGGTTTCAAAAAGCAGCATCTCAAAGAGCAGGATTATATTTTGACGGAGGCGTTGAAGTAAAAGTTCTTTACTTGAAAATCCTAAACGCTACAACGGACAGACTTTCCAAGTTTTAAAAAACTTGGAAAGTCTTGTTCAAAACAAACTCTTCCCCGTCATTTCTTTTGGCTGCGGCAGTTGCATCAGTTTCAAAATTGTGGGAGCAATATCAGCAAGCGTGCCGTTATGTAATGCAGGTTTGAAATCATTATCAATTAAAAACAAAGGCACGGGATTGGTGGTGTGTGCCGTGTTGGGCGAGCCGTCTTCGTTTATCATATAATCTGCATTGCCGTGGTCGGCAGTTACAAGAATAGAATAGCCGTTTGCTAAAGCAGTGGTAACCACTTTATTCACACAAGCATCTATTGTTTCGCAGGCTTTGATGCCCGCACTGAAAACGCCTGTATGCCCCACCATATCAGGGTTTGCGTAATTCAGACAAATAAAATCGGCTGCCTGATTGTTTAATACCTCACTTACTTTTTCGGTTACTTCTAACGCGCTCATTTCGGGTTGCAAATCGTAAGTAGCTACCTTTGGCGAAGGAACCATGATGCGCGTTTCACCTTCAAAAGTTTTTTCCCTTCCACCGGAAAAGAAGAAGGTAACGTGCGGATACTTTTCTGTTTCGGCAATGCGCAATTGCTTCAGGTTATTTTGCGCTATCACTTCTCCCAAAGTATTATTCAAATCATCATTATCAAAAATGTTGTGTACGTTTTTGAAAGTGCTGTCATACACCGTCATGGTGGTGTAGTGCAGGGATAATTTCTTCATTCCATGTTCTGGAAAGTCTTGCTGCGTAAGGGCTTTGGTGATTTCGCGGCAACGGTCGGTGCGGAAATTGAAACAAATAACGGCATCGCCTTCTTTAATGGTTGTGAGCGCATTTCCGCTTTCATCTTTTATTGAAACGGGAAGAATAAATTCATCGGTAACACCTGCTGCGTAGCTTTCGGTAATTGCCTGTAATACATCAGCACTTGCTTTGCCTTTTCCTTCGGTTAATAAATCGTACGCCAGCTTCACGCGCTCCCAGCGATTGTCCCTGTCCATTGCATAATAGCGACCACAAACACTTGCCATGCGCCCGCAATTTTTTTCCTTCAAAAAATCAATCAACTCTTTAAGATAAGCATAGCCGCTTTTGGGGTCGGTGTCCCTGCCATCGGTGAAAGCATGGATAAAAATTTGGTTAGCATTTAAGCCTTGCGCAACAGCAATTTCGCACATCGCCATCAGGTGTTTGGTGTGTGAATGTACACCGCCATCACTCACCAAACCCATCAGGTGCAAAGGTTTGTTGTTTTGCTTTGCATAATCAATGGATGCCAGAAATGTTTTGTTCTGTGCAAGTTCACCGCTCTTCACTGCATTGTTGATGCGCAGCAATTCCTGATAAACTATTCTGCCTGCGCCAATGTTTAAGTGCCCCACTTCGCTGTTGCCCATTTGTCCATCGGGCAAGCCAACGTTTTCGCCATGCGTAAAGAGTTCCGTGTTGGGGGAATTTTTATACAACGAATCTATGAAAGGAGTTTTTGCCTGAGCTATGGCACTTGCTTCGGGTTTGGTGCCATGACCCCACCCGTCCATGATGATGAGGATAACGCGCTTCTTATTCATCTGTATATAATTTGTTTTTTAAAGGTCAGATGGAATGCCCATGATAATATATTCATGTCTGTTTGTGATGTTGAATCACGGGCATTTCATGCTGCGAAAATACAATTCGTAAGTTTAGAAAGGGGCGTGAATTTCATCAGCGGGAAATGACCGGTAGAAATGGTTGATTCAAAAATACAAACACACCACTGCCCCTCTCAAGAGTTACCGTGTGGACACATTTTTATTTAACTACATAGATACATAGTTCTTGTTTCATAACGCACTATGTTCCAAACTCATTTTGGATATGTAAACTTTAGTCTTTTTAATTTCACACAGAGCAGAGGAGAACACAGAGTGTTTGCTGACACAAATAAATTCCTCTCACCACTCACCTCCCATATCTTAACTATGTTTCTATGTGGTTAAGAAAGTTACTCAACAACTGTACTTTTAAAGTTCTGTGTGTGCGAAGATTTGAGTTTTCTATATTCACCCTCCAAATTCAAAAAGTAATGAAGCATTTTTCTCTTTTTTCTTTTTTTCTTTTCGCAACAACAATTGTATTTGCACAGGCAAAATTTTTGAAACATAAAGTGAAGCAAGGCGAAACTATCAGTTCGATTGCTGCAAAGTACGAAGCCGACAAAAACTACATTTTAATGTTGAATGATTTTCCGCCAAGCGTAAAGCTGAATGCGGGTGATGTGGTGTTAATCCGTGAATTGAAACCGGGCGAAGAACAAGTTCGGGAAACAAGAGATTTTGTAGAAACATCTTCTTCAACTTACACGCCACCTGCTCCAAAATCAGAACCTGTAAAAACGGAAAGAGTTTCGGAACCTACAAGAACAGAAAGGGTAGTTGCAGAAACAAAACCGGAAGTAAAAAAAGTGGAAAGAACTGTTACCGCAACAGCCGCCCCAAGCAGCGACCCCAAAGCCGGAGCAGGGGCGCAAGCCGGTGATGTGGTGAACTTTAACGGCACAGTTTACAATGTAACTGATGACGGCTATCACACATTTGAAAAAGGACAAACACTTTATCGTCTAAGTGTGATTTACAAAATTTCGGTTGATAAAATCAAAGCCCTGAACGGCTTGGCTTCAAATGATGTTCCGGTTGGAACCAAGTTGAAGGTGAAATAAAACAGAGACATATTTCTGAAAACAAAAGTTATTGCAAATCAGCAATGGCTTTTGTTTTTGTATCCTATTCCGCAACCTTGTCGCCACGCAAAATTCTGAATCGTTTGCGCGCTTCAATCACTAATAAGGAACTGTCAAAGTCGGTGATAATAGATTGATACAACTCTTTTGCTCTCTCTTTGTTGCCAAGATGCTGCTCATTTATTTCGGCTAAAAGGAAAGTAGCATCATCGCCTTTTAAATCGGTTTTGTAATTTTTAATTATCTCATCCAACAGCGGCACAGCCTTATCAAACAATCTTTTTTTGCATTGAATTTTTGCCTGCGTAAACAGGATGTCGTCATACAAATCATGCCCGGGAAAAAACAGCTTGATTGAATCTAATAAAAGCACTGCTTCTGCATCAAGGTTCTGGTACATCAGCAACTCAGCCCTTGCAAACATCTGTAATGGCGTTACATCAGAATCCATGCCCGAGTTGTCAATAATGAAAACGCTCAACTCTATTGCATCATTGCTAATTAACTCGCTGGTGCTCGATTTCAAAACTTCTAATTGTGTTTTTGCCCACTCCACATCACCTTTAAAATAACTGAGCTTTGCATTGCGAAAACGCGCCTCCTCGCCCAATGGCGAATCTTTTTCTTCCTTGTCAACTTGTCCGTAGAGCAGCGAACTTTCCCAAACATCACCATCAATCAAAAGAAAATCGCCAAGCGATAATTTGGTTTGATTTTTCAATTGACGACTAATGCCGGGCATCTTTAAAATTTCTTCGCACATAGCAATTGCAGCGGGAATATCCTGCAGGTAAAAGCCATTCAACTCCGCCAGTTCTTTCATGCTTTGTGCGGTTTGATTGCCTCTGCCCATTTCTTTTATGAAAGCCTCGTAATCGCTTTTTAATGCCAGTAAATCTTCGCGCGCAGAATTGACTTTTGATGCAATTTTTTCCTTGCGGCAATTCAACAATTCTGTACGCGCCATTAAATACAAAGGCGACTCTTTTCCTTTTGCAACAACATATTCGTAGCCGTTAATGGCAACATCAAACATATCTTCTGCCGAAGCCATACGCGCCAGATTCAGTACGCGAAAACCGTTTTCACCCTTGCGTCTGTCAATGGCTTTGGTTTGCTGCATGGCGCCATCAAAATCTTTGTTTTGTATGTAAATCCATATCAATAAATCACTCAAATATTCATCGCCTGAATTGCGTTGCAGCTTTGCATAAAGCTGCGCTTCCACAGCGCCCAACAGCTTTTCGGAAGTTGAACGCATCAATTGGTTTTTCACATTCTGAGATTGTGCAGGTTGTAATTCATAATAATTGATGTACTGCTTTGCGGCATTATCGTAGTCGCCTTTCATTGCGTAAGCGTTTGCCAACAAAAACCCAAAAGGCACACTGTTGTTGAACAACTTTCCGCCTTTTTCATACACCTGAACAGCATAATCAAACTCTTTATATGTTTCAAAAGCTGCGCCTAATTCTTTAATAAATACTTCATTCTGCGGAAGGCTTTTAATCAGCTTATCAAACTGCTCTTTGCCTTTTGCCGCCTGCCCCGACAGATTCAACGCATAGCCTAAATCAACTGCGTACTGCGCATTAGTTGGAAATTTTTTCTGCTGCCTTCGCACTGTTTTTTCCAATGCTTCATACTGTTTCAGGTTTACATAACATTTAAAAAGAGGCGCGTAAAACTTTGGCGCATTGTCGTTTTTTTCCCACAGCGATTGAAACAGCTCCACCGCTTTTTCATACTCGCCTTCCTGAAAATAACTATTAGCTAAAGCCTCGTCTCTGCCTGCTTGTGCAAAAGAAAAAGTTACAGAAAAAAGAAAAAGAAAAATGGGAATCAGCTTGTTCATTCAAAAGCGAAAATAAGTTTTCAAAAATGGCAAAGTTGTTAATCCTGCTAAAGCGCCAATGCTGTTTGCAAGCGCGTCATAAATATCAAAATATCTGTCGGCAGTAAATAAGCCCTGCCCGCATTCAATCAGCACGCCAAAACCAGAGCATAAAACAAACATGAATAAACCCGAAACGTTTTGCAGCATGATAAATTGCGATTGCTTTTTCCACCCGACAAAAGTGAATGCAAACAACAGCAGGTAAAAAATTATATGCACTAATTTATCGAACTGAAAAATGCCCACTTCGGGCAGGTCTTTTCCCGGCAGAAAAGACAAGACTAAAATCAGAACGCACCAAAAGATGGAAAGAAAATTATAGCGCAAAAACATTGCTGCGAAGATGATGTAATCAGTTCTTATTTTTGGCGAATGGACATCGAAACTTTTCGCGAATACTGTTTAGCAAAAAAAGGAGTAACCGAAGGTTTCCCTTTTGACAGCGATACGCTTGTATTTAAAGTGATGAATAAAATGTTTGCGCTTACTTCGCTATCCGCACAGCCTTTTACCGTAAACCTTAAAATGGATGTGGAATTGGTGGAGCAATACAGAGAAAAACATGCCGATGTGCAACCCGGCTACCACATGAACAAAAAGCACTGGAATACTGTTTGTTTTGATTCGGGCGCAATTGCCAACCGCGATTTGCTTTGGATGGTTGACCATTCATACAATGAAGTGGTGAAAGGTTTACCAAAGAAGGTTAAGGCTGAATTGAATGACTTGTAAGCAGCATTTATAGCTTATATTCACGCGGCATTTAAAACGCAATTTTATGTTAGATGTATTACTGTTGGTTTTTTTCGGATTCCGAATACACAGATTGGCTACCGAAAAAGGTTTGAGTCCACGCAAATGGATAATGAATTTTGTGCTGAGCTACTTCATGGTCAGCCTGATGTTTGCGTTTTCAATTATCATTTTTTTTGGCGCAGAAATGTTTACCGACCCTGAAAAATTACGCGAAATTGCTCCTTACCTTTCGCTTTCCACTATTGCTTTAATCGGTTTGTTTTTGATTTTTCAATATAAGTTGAAAGGTTATCCCGATGCAGAATATTATGACGAAGAGCCGCCATCCAAGCCGGTTTCCGACAACAATCCTCCTAAAAAAGATTTGTCGTATTTCAGATAAATCGCTTTGTACAATTTCATCATTATCGGTCAGGGAATTGCAGGCACTATGCTTGCGTGGCATTTAATTAAAGCCAGACAAAAAGTTTTAGTTATAGATAATGCAAGCGGAGCAAATACTTCGTCTGTTGCTTCGGGCGTTATCAATCCAATTACCGGAAAACGCTTTGTGAAATCGTGGAAGATGGAGGAATTGCTTCCTTTTGTAGTTCAAACTTATCAAACAATTCAATCGGAATTGCAAGTTCCTTTTTTTCAACAATTACCCATCTTTCACATTCTAAATTCTAACGAAGAATTGAATGATTGGAGCGTAAAAACAAATGCTGATGGTTATGAAAAATATTTATCTTCATCCGGTATCAATAAGTTAGATGAAGCTAAGGTTATCAATCCCTTAGGCAGTTTTACTGTAAATGAAAGCTGCAAAATTGAAAGTTCAGTTTTATTGGAAAATGCAAGGAATTGGCTCACAGAAAAAGAATCTTTTCTGGCAGAAAACTTTGATGAATCGCAGTTGCAACGTCATGCAGATTTTGTACAGTATTACGATTTAAAATCAGAAAAAATAATTTTTGCAAATGGCTATCAGGCAGTTCATTCACCCTTGTTTACCGGTGTAAAATTCGTGCCTGTTAAAGGCGAAGGTTTGCTGATTGAAATAGAAGACTTTTATACAGAAAATATCATTCATGGCGATGTGATGATTTCGCCCACCAACGGAAAAAATATTTACTACGTGGGCAGCACTTACGAATGGAGTTTTGAAAATGCCGAACCTACCGAAGCTAAACGCAGTGAGCTAATTGAACGCATCAAAAAAACCATCGCCTGCGATTTTAAAGTGATAAAGCATGTGAGCGGCATTCGCCCGGCAAGCAAAGACCGCAGACCAATAATCGGTATGTTGCCGGATTCGTCACGCATTGGAATTTTCAACGGTTTAGGCACAAAAGGTTTTTCATTAGTTCCGTTTTTTGCCAATCATTTTTGCAATCATTTGCTGAATAACGAACCTTTATTTTCGGATGTGGATGTGAAGCGTTTCTTTGTTTGAAACAGCTTTAACACCCGCAACAAAAGTGGTATATTCGCAGTGTAATTAAATTATGTTATGAAGGTAATAGTGGATATTCAGGATAAGCAGGCGCAGTTTGGCATGGATGTTTTGCGCAGTCTTTCATTTATCAAAAAAGCAAAGCTCATCTCTCCATCTGCTGCAAAGCTGTGGGCAGATTTGGCGGAAGCTGCCGAAGACGTTGAACTGCACAAAAAGGGCAAGCTAAAGCTCAAAACGGCTAAAGAATTATTAAATGAGTTATAGCATTTTTCCGACAAGAAGATTTGAAAAAGAATTGAAGCGTTTGACGAAAAAATTCCCTTCGCTCAAACAAGAATATGCCGCATTGCTTGATGAGTTGGAAGCAAATCCTGAATCAGGGACTCTTATTGGCAACGGTTGCTATAAAATACGAATCGCAATTGCATCAAAAAATAAAGGAAAAAGGGGAGGAGCAAGAGTTGTTACGTATGTTTTTGTGAGTAAGAAAACAATTTATCTGCTTACCGTTTACGACAAATCGGAGCAGGAGAATTTAAAAGAAAATGAACTGTTGGAAATGATTGACAGTTTAAACCTAAGCTAAAAGTGAAACAGGAAAATCCAGGCATATTAACTTTCGACTATACCAAATTAGATGTGTTGTTTGAAGACAATCATTTATTGCTTGTAAACAAACCCTGCGGCATCATGGTGCAGCCCGATAAAGCCGGAAACCGCAGCATGGAAGATGTTGCCAAAGATTACCTGCGGTACAAATACAATAAACCCGGCAATGTTTTCATCGGTATTCCGCACAGGTTAGACCGCCCCGTGAGTGGCGTGTTAATGCTTTGCAAAACATCAAAAGCATTGGTGCGCTTTAATGAAATGTTGCGCAACCGAGAGGTGCAAAAAACATATTGGGCAGTGGTAGAAAACAAACCTGCAATTGAGGAAGACACTTTAATTCATTGGCTGCGCAAGAGCGAACACAGCAATATGTCGAAAGCATTTTTAAGCGAAGTGAAAGGAAGCTCGCGCTGTGAGCTTGCTTACAAATATTTGCGCAGCAGTCAATACTATCACTTACTTGAAGTATATCCGAAAACAGGAAGGCATCATCAAATTCGCGTGCAGCTTTCGTTTATGGGTTGCCCCATAAAAGGCGATGATAAATACGGTGCAAAGCGAGGCAACCGCGACCTTTCTATTCATCTTCATGCAAGAAAATTAGAGTTCATTCATCCTGTTACAAAAGAGCCGATGTCGGTTACTGCAAATCCAAATTTGGAAGATAAGGTGTGGGCGGCTTTAACTGATTTAAAATAAATTCAATCTTTCAAACTAACTAAAACCTAAAATTCAACTGCACATTAAATGAGCGCGGCTGATTTGGTCGTGCGGGGCGAAGCTGGTAGAAACGGTTCATTACATTTTTCACAATGAAATTTGCCGATATATTTTTGTTGATGTCGTAACCCATGCGCATATCCCAAATAAAATCGCCTTTGTAAAGATGTTCCTGACGGTAATTGCCCAAGTCGGGAATCGCATATTCAAAAATTGCATCAACATTATCCATGTAGCTGTAATATTGAAGCGATGTGCCGATGCGGTAATGCTTGTAAATCAACGCATCAACATCCGCTTTAAAAACATGGCGGTTGCGGTATTTCAGCATTATCATTCTGTTCACGGAATCGGGGCGGTAAAAAGTTCCGAATGCCCTGTCGAGCGTAAACGCAATATCTTTTTTTGCTCCGGGTTCATCCAAACTTAATGGATAAAGATAAGTGTAGCCCATTTGCGCAGTCAAATCAACATGACCGATTGTGCCTTCTCCGACCAAAGATAATTCCCATCCGAAAATTCTTGCGCGGGTTACATTATTTGACTGGAATGTGGCTTTTAAACCATAAGTGCCATCGGGCTTTTTAACAACAGAAATTCCTGTGTTTTGAAACTCTATCATCTGCGAAAATTCATTCCAGAAAACTGCTGCATCAAAGTATCCGCGCCAGTTTGAAATATTGAAACTGCGTTTGTAACCCAACTCAAAAGTATATCCGTTTTCAGGCAAAATGTTTCTGTTTTCAACCACACTCAAATCTCCTAAATCATAATTCACAAATCGCTCTGCCATGCTTGGAAAACGATAAGCGGTAGCAAAAGATGCGCGGATATAATTGTATTGTTTGATTTGATAATTCACACCCAATCTGAAAACAGGCAATGTCATTTTTGATGTATCGCCATTGGTTTTTACGTTCTGAAACTTCAATAATGCAAAGCCGAATTGGTCATTCAATCTGAAATATTCGCCCCTAATGCCCGCGTTAATCGTGAGGTTTTTAATGTTTACATCTGCCGCAACATACACACCGCCATAATCACCGGAATTTGTTCCCAACGTGCCGTCCACATTACTGAAGTGCATATTGTTTACGCCAACAATAATTTTTGCAATAGAACCAAAATCATGACGGAACTGATAATCCACCAAACCAAATTCTGCTTTAGGACCGGTAATAGAACCAACGCTGTTGAAATAAAACCAACGAGTAAGCAGGCGGTGCTGATTTCTTTTTTTATCAATGAAATTTATACTTGGGTCAAGAAAAGCGTACAGAAATCTTTCATCAATACTGACTCCGCCAGCCGAAACAAACGGCTTGTCAATATTTTCCCACCAGAATTGAAAACCGCTTTTACGGTACATCACTGTTCCGTTCAAAGCAATGTTTAATCTTCCTGCTAATTTTTTTGGCGTGTATTTTATTTTTCCTGTGAAACGAACGCGATTATCATATTCTTCATTCAAATGCGATTGCTGGTTATGCAGGTTTCCGCTAATCACAAAATCAACCTCTTTGAATTTTCGCATGTGTAAAAATGAAACACCCGTAGCGTGAGGTTTATCAAAATAAGATTTGCTTTTGTCGGCATTCCACCAAGCATATTCAGGTTTATTTTGCCATTCCTTTTTTAATACATTGTTTGAAACATCAATCCATTCATTGTACAGTTGTATGCGGGTTTCGGGCGTATCGGTCGGGTAAGCCGTGCGCAAATGAATAACGCCATTCAACGCGCCCGCGCCATACTGAACGGTTGATGAACCTTTGATAATTTCCATTTGGCTGAGGTTTTCCATTGGCGCAAGTTCCCAACGAATTTCACCGCGATCGGGCGTTAGCAAAGGCAGTTCATCAACAACCAAAATCACTCGACTGCCACTGCCGTAAGCATAACCGCTTCCACCGCGAATAGAAATCGTTCCGTCCATCACCGTAATACCGGGAGTTCTGCTCACAGCTTGCAAAGCATTCGTGATGTTATTGGTTTCAATAAACCGAGGTTTCAAAACTTCCATCGAAACAGATTCCTTCTGAATTTTTTTACCGAAACGACTTGTTGAAACAACAACCGTACTCAACTCTTTATCTGTGGAAGCAAGATTTTTATTAAGCGTTTTTTGTTTGCCTTCTTCAACATCCACTTTTGCTGTATCGGTTTCGTAACCTATGTATGAAAACACAACGGCATTTTCGCCCGCAGGCACAGCCAATTCATACGCGCCACTTGCGTTGGTTGATGTAGCGTTGGTTGGCGAAGTAAACACCGAAACGCCCACCAAAGGTTCGCGCGATTGACCATCGCGCACAATGCCTTTCACGGATGTGCTTTGCGAAAAAGTAAATAAAGTACAGGTTGTAAAAAACAGCCAAAGGATATATTCACGTTGCATTTGAGTAATACTTTCGTAACGCACAAACGTATTTTAATTGCGGCTTGGAAGCAAACAGAATGCAATTTCTTTTTCCCCACACACTATTATTCCATTCTAAAATGTATTTTTCGCCAATGGAACTGAATGTTTTTGTGAAGCAGTTTGCCGATTGTTTAATGAGCGAAGATTCAAATTCAATAAATGCGCAAACCGAATTTAAAAAATTGGAAGAGTGGGGTTCGATGATGGCACTGATTGTGATTGCTATGGTGGACAGCGAATACAATAAAACGCTTACCGCAGAAGATATTCATGCCGCTCAAACTGTTGAAGCACTTTTCAAAATTGTTGAAAGGAAATAAATGGCGCTGTTTTCCATAGAAAATGTTTCGGTTGAAGGTGTCGCGGCAAGTGTGCCGAAGCAAACGGCAGACAATCTTTCGCTCAATTTACTTACAGAAAAAGAGCGCGAACTTTTTGTGAAAACAGTCGGAATCCGCTTTCGCAGAGTTGCTCCGCAAGGAGTTACTGCTGCGGATTTATGTTTTGAAGCGGCACAAAAAATTTTGAAGGAAACAAATACACTTCCGGCAGAAATTTCAGGTTTGATTTTTGTAACACAAACGCCCGATTATTTAATTCCTAATACGGCTTCTGTTCTTCAACATAAATTGGGCTTACCGAAATCGTGTATTGCATTTGATGTGAATTTAGGCTGCTCTGGTTACGTTTATGGATTGTCGTTAGCCGCAAGTTTTGCTTCGCGAATGGAGGGCAGCAAGATTTTATTATTAGTAGGCGATGTTTCTACAAAAGTAATTTCGCAACGCGATAAAAGTGTTGTGCCTTTGTTTTCTGATGCAGGCTCAGCAACTATCATTTCGCATAAAAACGGAAGCAACTTTTACTTTAATCTTCAAACTGATGGAGCAGAATTTGATGATATTATTATTAAAGATGGCGGCATAAGAAACCCGACCAATAGCCAATCATTTATTGAAGAAGAAAAAGAGCCGGGCATTTTCAGAAACAACCTGCAAATGAAGTTGGACGGTATTCGCATTTTTAATTTTGCATTGCGCGAAGTTGTGCCAAACATTCATGCGCTTTACGAAAAGTATAATCTGAATTTAGCTGAAACCGCTTTTGTTTTTTTTCATCAGGCGAATAAATTGATGTTGGAAAGTGTGCGGAAGAAATTAAATGTGGCGGCAGAAAAAGTTCCTTATTCATTATATGATTATGGTAACACAAGTTCAGCTACTATTCCGCTGACTATGGTTGCAAACACACGAAAAGAATTAAGCGAAAACAAAAATCATTTATTGCTTTGCGGCTTTGGTGTAGGCTTGTCGTGGGGAAGTGTTTTTTTAGAAACCCAAAATATTTACATTCCAGAATTGATAGAAATTGAATACAAAGTAAATGAACATTCATTAATGCAAGCAC
>CAZSEG010000010.1:0-12063 GCA_964605875.1 uncultured Chitinophagaceae bacterium | reverse complement strand
AATTGACTACTCGGTTGTTGTTCCTGTTTTTAAAAGTACAGCTACGTTAAAGCAGTTGTGCGATGAAATTCATGCTGTTTTTTCTGAAAATAATCTGAGCTACGAATTGATTTTAGTGAATGATGCAAGTCCCGATGAAACATGGAATACGATAAAAGAAATTAAGGCAAATTCACCGGCAAAAGTTACTGCCGTTAATCTGGCAAAAAACACCGGACAGCATCATGCCTTGCTTTGCGGTTTTCAATACACTACGGGAAAATTTGTAATTACCATTGATGATGATTTACAGTTTTCACCAAAAGATATTTTGCTACTGATAAATCAACAAAAACTCACCGATGCCGATTTGGTTTACGGAATGCAATTCATTAAAGAACATTCTACTTTTAGAAATTTAGGAAGCCGCGCTGTTGCTTTTATGTTCAGCAGCTTTGCCAGCACACCGGGTCGCGGCTCTTCCTTTCGCTTAATCCATTCCAATATTATACAGCAGATAAAAAACTTCAATCACCGCTACATTTTTTTAGATGAATTATTGGCTTGGTTCACTTCAAACACACAATTTATTGAGGTAACGCACACCAAAAGAAAAGAAGGTAAATCGGGCTACACTTTGGGCAAATTGATTATGTGGACATTGCGCATCATTTTTGCTTACACCACTTTGCCATTGCGCATTATGACTTACTTGGGCTTGCTTGCATTTTTAATTTGTTTGGGTATTGTAATATTTTTCATTTACCAAAAAGTGAATGTTGGCGCGGAGCTTGGTTTCACGACTTTGATTACTTCAATTTTTATGAGTACGGGCTTAATTCTTTTTTGCCTCGGCATTATTGGCGAATATTTGAACAGGTTGTTTCACATACAATATAAACGCCCCGTTTTTTACATTAAAGAAGTATTATAGCCTTTCATGAAAGTGTATCGCTACGGAATTACGCTCGAACGGATAAAGCCCGAACATCTTGAAATGGTTCGGCAATGGCGCAACGATGAAAAGATTTCAAAATTCATGTTTCATCATGGCGAAATCACATCAGCCATGCAGCAGGAATGGTTTGAAAGCATCAACAACATTTCTAACTTTTTTTTCATTATTCATTACCACGGCAAGCAGGTTGGGCTAATCAATATGTCGGCAATAGATTGGGATAAGCACGAGGCTTTCAGCGGCTTGTTTATTTATGAAGATGAATACTTGGGAACCGATGTGCCTGCGCGCGCATCGCTTGCCATGTTGGATGTTTTTTTCCTTTTGGCGGGCATGAAAAAAGTGTATGCAAAAGTGCGTGGCGACAACAAAATTGCGCACCGCTACAATACTTCTTTAGGCTTTGCAAAAACACGTAAGATTGAGTTGGGACTTGGCTTTGAATACGAATTGGAGCGCATAGATTATTTTATGACTGCCGACAAATTGCGCAGGCTGGCATCTAAAACAAACGGTAATAAAACAGTTGTAGAATTTGATAATTCCGAGATAGACAAAAACCTGAAAAAACAGTTTGTGAAGGTTGGAGAAACAGTAACGGAAATGTTGGACTTACAGATTGCCTAAAACCGAAAATCTTACCTCATCAATCAAACCTTTCAATTTTCTTTTCAAATTTTTGCCTTCCAGTTCAATCATAATTGGTGTTGAAAAATTCGGGTTCAAAATCCATTTCAGCAATCGTTTATGAAACGGCAATACGCTGTACGGAAATTTATTGAGTTGCAGATGCGGTTGAAGTTTCGGATAAATATTTTGCTCGTAATCCTTGCGGGTAAAGCGATAAATATTTTTGTCCAAAGGCGGCATTACTTCCAAACCCAAATGAAGCGTAAGATGCAATTCATCTGTAATGAACGGCTTTTCGGAAAATGCAATCAGGTTATGAATAAACGCAACACTGGTGTAGCCCGTGCCAATGCACACATTGCTGAAAATAAACTTTGAAAAAAGGCTGCGGTGAAAAATAAAGCAATCGTAACCCGGGTGCAATTGCCCCATCTGCGATTGAATGATTGGAAGCCCATAAACATTATTCCATGAAAAAGGAATTCGCCTTCTGCTTACGCTGATGGCATCATACTTTTTTTCATCAATCAACTGCGCAACAGCAACATAAAATTGCGGCACAAGAATAATATCGGTGTTGGTGTAAATTAAATATTCTGCATCTGAATTTTCATAAAGTGATTTCAAAATATCGGCAATGAACGGGAATTTTTTTGCATCAGGTAAATTAGCAACCTCTCTGATAGATTGGCTTAAATCAGGCAATAATTTAAAATAATCAGGAACAGTTTTTCTGTCTTCCGCATATTGCACACTCAGTAATTCCACATCAACTTTACCTTCGGCAAAAATCTTTGCCTGCCGCATACTTTCAAAAGTAATCGGCTGCGTGCGAAACAGCTCATGCGTTTCGGCAACAGCAACAGGATTTACAATGTGTGCAAAGCGAATCACAATACTCTTTTAATGATTTTCAATTTGTGCGAATACTTTTTTCTGTCCACATTAAAAATGCCGAAATGGTCTAAGCGGTCAATGCGCACCTTGCCGCTTGCATGAATGATTTGTTGGTCTTTCAGCACGATACCTACGTGTGTAATTCTGTCTTCATCGTTTACAAAAAATGCGAGGTCGCCAGGGTGAGTTTCTTCCACAAAATTTACAACAATTCCCTGCTCGGCTTGCTGGTAAGCATCACGCAAAAGCGGGATAAAAAGGAACTTAAAAACTATTTGTGTAAAGCCCGAACAATCTATACCAAATGGCGAACGACCGCCCCACAAATAAGGTGCATTCAAGAAGCGAAAAGCAATTTTTTCTAAGTGCGAATTGTTTTGTTGTCCGTCTTGAATTGCCTGCCCGTTGTAAATGAATTTTTCTTTATGCAAGCGAAAATTCATGCCGTCAAAGAATGGAAGATTACTGCCGCAAAGTATTGGTATACCTTGCTTTTCGCTGGTGGCTGTGCTTACCACATCCAATGCAACCGCAGCAGAAAATTCAGTAAGTTGGGCATATTCTTTTTCGTTGATGGCGTGATAAGATGCTTCGTCCATCCATCCTTCATATCCATCATAATTGCAGCGAATCTGAATCCATTTGTTACCTTTTTTTTCAATCACTTGATATGTTTCGCCAAACAATAATTGGCTTACCTGCTCGCTGCGGTGCGAAGGCTCCTTACGCAATGGAATTACAGAAATGGTGGCTATGCCGTGAGTCATTTTTTGATTTATGAAAAATGAAAGAAGAAAATATTAGTGAGATGTGAGAAAAGAGATTTAAGAAGTTAGATTTGCTGACCGTATTAAGTTTTTAAAACCTAAACCACATAGTAACATAGTTGTTATAGATGAATAAAAAGAGCCACATAGCATTTTCATCTTTGATGAAAATGCTATGATTTGCTAAATATGCTTGACAGTGATTTATAAAATTCCATGCAATTTCTATGTTTCTATGTGGTTTCCAATAAAGTATTCAATAGCTGCAAACACAAATTTCAAATCCGTTTCCGAAATACAATATGGCGGCATCACATATAAAGTGTTGCCTAACGGTCGCAGTAAAATTCCTTTTTCGATAAAGTAATTATACAATTCATCGCGAATGCTGTTGGTGTAGCCGTTTTGCTCGTTTGTTTTTACATCAAAAGCAAGAATAGTTCCAAGTGTTCGTACATTTTCAATGTTGTATTTTTCTTTCAGCTTGTTTGAAAATTCGCGATGGAGTTTTTCTATCGAATTTATTTTTTGCAAAGTATTTTCCTGCTCCCAAACTTCGAGCGAAGCGTAAGCCGCAGCACAGGCTAATGGATTACCTGTGTAGCTGTGTCCATGAAAAAACATTTTCGATTTTTCATTGCTTAAAAAGGCTTCATAAATGTCATTGGTGCAGGTGGTTGCGCCTAATGCCATAAACCCGCCTGTTATAGCTTTTGAAAAACACATAATATCAGGCTGCGCAGAAAGATATTCGCTGGCAAACATTTTTCCTGTTCTGCCAAAGCCTGTCATTACTTCATCAGCAATACAAAAAATATTGTCGGCTTTTGCTAACATCATTAGTTGATTTAAAATTTCAACATCATACATCAACATGCCTGCACTACCAAGAATCAATGGCTCAAAAATGAAAGCGGCAATTTCATTTTTATGTTCCGAAATGTGCTGCTGAAATTGTTGAATTATGGTTGAATGATTTGTTGAAGTCGGTGTGTCAATAAATAAAACATCAAACAATAATTTGTTGAATGGTTGCGTAAAAACTCCCCGCGCACTCACACTCATGCTACCGAAAGTATCGCCATGATAAGCATCACGAAAAGCAATAATTTTTGTGCGTGGTTTTTGCTGATTGAAAAAAAACTGCAATGCCATTTTAATGGCAGCTTCAACAGCCGTTGAACCATTATCACTCAAAAAAATCTTTTGCTGATTTTGAGGTAACAGCGGCATGAATTTCTCTGCAAATTTCACCGCAGGCTCATGTGTAAATCCCGCAAAAATTACCTGCTCTAATTCCTTTGCCTGTGCTGCAATTGCATTGGCAATATGCGGATGCGCATGACCGTGAATATTCACCCACCAGCTTGACACCACATCGATATATCGCTTGCCGTTTTCATCAAATAAATAACTGCCTTCACCTTTTACAATGCCAATGGGCAAACCCGCAGTCTGCATCTGTGTGTATGGATGCCAAATGTATTTTGAATCGCGATGGGAGAGAGTGTTCATTTTATTTCCCTGCAATCCTTTTCACCACCCAAGCACCTGCACTCGTAAACAACGGATAGCAAAGCGATGAAACAATTATAAACCAAACGGGATGCGGCAGCATGGCGAAGTTTGCCACGCCTGCAAGCAGCAACAAACCGCCTACAATCAGTGCGGGCAAATACTTGCCCGATTTATCAATTAAAGCAGCAACTGCGCCACCGAAAAACGCACCAATAATATACGCTGTAAGTATCGAAAGGTATGCTTCAACAGGCATATTCAGCATCATTTCTTTTAATGCTTCTTTGTTGTTGAAATCAAACCCGACAGGTGGTGGATATAATTTATGCGCAACGCCTTCAAGCAAACCAATCAACAAAATTCCTGTACCTAAACCTCCTATTACACCAAAAATTATCCGCTTCATGTTTTTGTTTTTTACAAAATTAAATATCCGCCAATCATAAAAATCCTAACCAATCAGCGTTCCATTTTTACGCCTTAATTGTAACTCTCGGGTCTAAAACTGCATACAGCAAATCAGTGAAAGTGTTCATCACGATAAACACAAATGCCACAAACAAAACAGCGCCCATCACCACAGGAAAATCAAACACCAGCAAAGACTCAATAGTTTGCAATCCGAGTCCTTTGTAGTCAAAAACTTTTTCTATAAAAAATGCACCTGTAAGCAAAGCTGCCAACCAACCGCTAATAGATGTTACCACAGGGTTCATAGCATTGCGCAAAGCGTGTTTAAAAATCACCAGATTATTGCTCAGTCCTTTTGCTTTTGCGGTACGCACAAAATCCTGGTGCATCACATCCAACATGCTGCTGCGCGTAAGTTGCGTGATAATGGAAATAGGGCGAATACCCAATGCCAGCATAGGTAGCCAAAGATTTTTCCATACATAAATTGTATCGCCCATGATGTCCACATCGGTGAGCGAACCGCGCACATTTAAGCCTGTGTAATCACTTAAATAATAACCAAAAATCATGGCGAGAATAATGCCCGAAAAATATGCAGGTTGCGAAATGCCGAAAGTGGAAAAAATGAGAATGAGGTTATCCCAAAATGAATATTGTTTGATAGCGGCAAACACGCCAAAAACAATTCCGAGAATAGAAGCAAACAACATTGCCGAAAGCGCAAGAATTGCCGTTGGTAAAATTTTATCGCCCAACACATCGCTCACTTTTCTGCGGGTTTGAAAACTCTTGCCGAGGTAAGGCTTTTTGGCAACAAGGCTTTTATTTTCAACCGAAAATAAAATGGTGTGCGGCACATCTTTTTGCTCAATAAAAGTGGGTGAAGCATCATCAGAAAGATTGTGTACAGAAATTGGCGAAAGGTCGTTGAAGTAAAGCAGCAGCCTTTCGTGCCATGAAAGATTCAAACGAAATTCTCTTTCGATTGCTTTTACCGAAGCCGCATCTGCGCGTTGCCCTAAAGTCATGCGCGCGCTATTTACAGGCAACACATTAAACAGCAAAAAAATGATAATGATTACGCCAATCATTACCAATAATCCGCTCAATAATCTATTACCCAGAAAGCGCAAAAGATTCAACATGACTTAATATTTGAAAGTTGCATCGGGCAATGATACTATCCTTAATCGAGGTAGGCAAAATGCGTTTGCGTGAAATAATACAATAACCACATAGTTACATAGGAAATACAAGTTTGCTAAAATATGTTTTACATCCTATGTCTATCTTCTTATTATGCTTATCAATCATTCCTTTCTTATAAAAGTGTTCATAGCTATACATAGTTACTACAATATAATTCTCACCTCAACTATGTAACTATGTGGTTAAAGTGGTTTTTAGAGGTTCATTTTACTTGAATGATTTTATTCATTCAAAAATCAAATCGGCTTGTGGATGAATAATATATTTTCGCCCCGCTTTTTAAAACAATCAAATCATGGAATACAGAATAGAAAAGGACACGATGGGCGAGGTGAAAGTGCCTGCAAATGTTTATTGGGGCGCGCAAACACAGCGCAGTATCGAGAATTTCAAAATTGCACAAGACATTAACAGAATGCCCAAAGAAATTATCGCGGCATTCGCTTACCTTAAAAAAGCGGCAGCTATTACCAACTTTGAAGCAGGTGTTTTAGCCGAAGAAAAATCTAAACTTATCGGGCAGGTTTGCGATGAAATACTGGAAGGTAAGCTGAACGACCAGTTTCCTTTGGTGGTGTGGCAAACAGGCAGCGGCACACAAAGCAATATGAATGTGAATGAAGTGGTTGCATACCGCGCACATGTTGTTTCAGGAGGCAATTTGACGGACGAAAAAAAATCTGTTCATCCAAACGATGATGTAAATAAATCGCAAAGCAGTAATGATACTTTCCCTACGGCAATGCACATTGCCGCCTATAAAATTTTAGCCGAAGTTACTTTGCCAGGCATCAAAAAATTGCGCGATACGCTTGCCGCAAAAAGCAAAGCATTCATGCACATTGTAAAGATTGGCAGAACACATTTTATGGATGCCACTCCGCTTACTTTAGGGCAAGAAATTTCGGGCTATGTAAGCCAGTTAAATCATGGTATCAAGGCAATTGAAAACACATTGCCGCATCTTGCCGAATTAGCTTTGGGCGGCACTGCGGTTGGCACAGGCATCAACACACCAAAAGGTTATTCGGAAAATGTTGCAAAACATATTGCTGCGCTTACAGGCTTGCCTTTTGTAACTGCCGAAAATAAATTTGAAGCGTTGGCTGCGCATGATGCCATTGTAGAAGCGCACGGTGCATTAAAAACAGTGGCTGTGAGTTTAATGAAAATTGCAAATGATATTCGTATGCTTTCATCAGGTCCGCGCTGTGGTATCGGTGAAATTTTTATTCCTGATAATGAGCCGGGTTCTTCCATTATGCCGGGCAAAGTAAATCCTACGCAATGCGAGGCTTTAACCATGATTGCGGCACAGGTTTTAGGAAATGATGTTGCCATAAATGTTGGCGGAGCAAGCGGACATTTTGAGTTGAATGTATTTAAGCCGATGATGATTTACAACTTTTTGCACAGCGCAAGACTGATTGGCGATGGTTGTGTTTCTTTTGATGAAAAATGTGCCGTTGGCATCGAGCCGATTGAAGCAAATATCACCAACAACCTCAATAATTCATTGATGTTGGTTACATCGTTAAATACAAAAATCGGTTATTACAAAGCTGCTGAAATTGCACAAACTGCACACAAAACCGGCAAGACTTTAAAAGAAACTGCCATTAACTTAGGCTATGTAACTGCCGAAGAATTTGATGCTTGGGTGCAGCCGAAAGATATGGTTGGAGAGTTGGCGTAACATTCTTATAGAGGAAATAAGTTCTTCCAGGTTGTCCGAAAAATGCTTGGAAAAACAGAGAAAATCTGCCGCATACAAAAGAATTTATCTTAACAACCCCGTGCGCTTTATCAGTTATTTCAAACTGACTGTGGTTTTATAACACTTTGCTATCGTAACAGATTTGGTGTATTCTGTCGGATAAAAAACGTATCCGCTTGCCTGAACATACTTTGTTGAATATGTCTTGGCGGATATGCTGCTATACTCTGTATAGCCGTATGCGCTGACAGTTCCTTTGTAAGCCCCATCCAGATAAACTTTGTAAGGGTCTTTGAAATAATTATCAACTGCTAAAGTTCCCCAATTATTTTTTTGACAAGCGGGCGCACTTGGACTGTTGGGATTATTAGGGTCTTCTTTTTTACAAGCTGAAACGGTTGTGAGTAATGCAAATAGCATTGCAAAATTGAAAAAGTGCTTCATCGTGAAGATGTTTTTAATGGGCTGCAAACGTGAAAAGAAAGTTTTTTCAAAAGGGGATAGTATAGTATCCCCATAAAGCAAACATCAATTCAAACCTTGACCGTGATTTCATGGTCAAGCCGAAAACATTATTGAATGATGATGAAACGCTGAAAAGGCTTGGCGAAAGGATTTTGCAATTGCGAAAAGAAGCAGGGAAAAGTCAGAACAATTTGGCTTATGAGTGCGGTTGGGATAAGCCCAATCTCCGCAAAATCGAAAAAGGAAAAACAAACCCCACAGTAAAAACACTTATCAAACTCTGCAACGCGCTTAATGTTTCGCTGGCGGATTTGTTTGAATAATGCCGTAATATAATATTGCCTATCTTCGTAATTAAGTATAAATAATATGAGTACTATAATTATTAAGGCAGAGTCAAGTAAAATGGAACTGATAAAAGAATTTTTACAGTCTATTCATGTATCGTTCCAAACTCAGGAGGAGAATGAAAAACCGTATAACCCTGAGTTTGTAGCCAAAATAGAACGAAGCCGTAAACAGTTAAAAGAAGGAAAAATTACGCGCATTAAGACAGAGGATTTATGGAAATAGATTATACGGATGATGCAAAAGAAGATTTAGCCTTTTGGAAAAAATCCGGCAATCTGACGATAATGAACAAAATCTCGGAACTGTTGATTTCAATTAAAGAAAATCCTTATCACGGCATTGGCAAACCCGAAGCATTAAAGCATAATTTATCAGGACTTTGGAGCAGAAGAATAAATAAAGAGCATAGATTGATTTATGAAATTCAAACTGATTCAATAGTGGTTCACTCTCTTAAAGGACATTACTAATCAAGAAGCAAACTTTACTTCACCCTTCCTTTATTGGCTTCGATAAAACCTTTCCAACCCGTAAATTTTTTGCCGCCCGATGTGATTTGATTGCTTGTTTGAAAATGATGACAAACTGCTGCCGCAAGTCCGTCTGTTGCATCTAAAAATTTAGGTTGCAATTCAAATTTGCAATGCTGTTGGAGCATGGCGGCAACCTGTTCTTTTGAAGCATTTCCGTTGCCTGTGATGCTCTGCTTTATTTTCTTGGGCGAATATTCTGTTACCGTTAAACCCAACGAAAGGGCAGATGCAATTGCCACACCTTGCGCGCGTCCCAGCTTCAGCATTGACTGAACATTCTTGCCAAAAAACGGGGCTTCAATAGCGCAATCATCGGGATGATATTGATTGATTAAGCCGCTTACTTTTTCGCCAATGATTTGCAGCTTATGCAGCGAATCGCTGTATTTGGAAAGTTGCACTACGCCCATGCTTAACAGTGTTATTTTCTGCTGCTTTATTTCCACAATGCCGTAGCCCATCACAATTGTGCCGGGGTCTATTCCTAAAATTATTTTTTCTCCGGTCATTGTTTTAAAGGTTTGGGAGCTGTCATTAACGGTTCAGAAAATGAGTTTTAAATTGCGCTAATTCTTCAATTTCTTTTTCAATAAATTTTTGAAAAAGCACATCGCCAACTTGCGTACGCAATGCCGAAATACCGACATCAATCAACCTGATTCCTTTATCGGTCAAAAAGACATTATCGAATGTTTCGCCTGAAATATTGGATGGTCTTTTCAAATCGCGGTGAGCAAATCCCGCTTTGTGAAGCTGCTTTAATTCATCTTCAAACACGCTGAAAATCACTTCGCGCTTTTCCACTTCCATGCTGCGGAAATCAACTGGATAAAGCCTTTCCATCACCAGCATATCGCAGTTTTTTTCTTTGTCAAAATCAAGACGGATGAACTTCACCACCAAATCATTTACCGCATTAGCAAATTTCATTTTCTCTGCTTCCGATCCAATATCGCTGCGGGTATCATCTTCATAAATTTTTGCCGCCTCAAATTCGTTGAGTGCGATTACTGTATTGTTTGCTCCGTAAGAAAGTTGCCCCGGGTATTTCATTTTATTACCTCTACTTTCACTTTCAATAATTCATCATTCATTTCTATTTCATCGGCAACATCAAGTGTTTCTACAACAGAAATATCCTTAGCTAAAATTTCGCTGCCGATGTATTCTTTGAATTGCAACAGTGCTTCTTCAAAAATCGCATTTTTTATTACCGAAACTTTAATGCGGTCGAGCACCTGAAAATCCTTGTCTTTACGCAGGTTCTGCACTTTGTTGATGAACTCGCGGGCGTTGCCTTCTTTGCGCAAATCATCGGTGATAGTTACATCCAAAGCAACCGTTAATCCCGCATCGCTTACTACCAACCAACCAGGGATGTCTTCGGTTTGAATTTCAACATCAGTTAACAGCAATTCAAAAGTTTCATTGTCTAAATTCAAAACATATTTCTGCTCTCTTTCGATGGTTGAAATTTCTTCCTGTCCGAAAGCAGATACTGCATTTTGCACGGCTTTTATTTTTTGTCCTGCACGTTTTCCGAGTTCTTTAAAGTTGGGTTTGATTTTCTTTTTCACCACACCCGAAGCATCGCTGATGTATTCAATGTGTTTCACATTTACTTCATTCAAAATGTAGCTTTCTACTTTCTCAAATTGTTTTTGTTGCGCTTCACTCAACACCGGAATCAAAATTTTTGAAAGCGGCTGACGCACTTTTATTTTTTCTTTTTTGCGTAAAGAAAGAATGAGCGAACATGATTTTTGCGCCAACTCCATGCGCTGCTCTAAGTCTTTATCAATAAGGCTTTCATTGGCTTTTACCAAATACGAAAGATGAATTGAATCTTGCTTTCCATTCAAATTTGCAAACAACCAATCGCTGAAAAATGGCGACACAGGCGACATTAATTGCGCCACCACATTCAGGCAATCATACAACGTTTCGTAAGCCGCTTTTTTGTCTTCGCTCATTTCGCCTTTCCAGAAACGCCTGCGGTTCAGGCGCACGTACCAGTTGCTCAAATCTTCGTCCACAAATTGCTCGATGGCGCGTGCTGCTTTGGTTGGCTCATAATCTTCGTATTGAGCCGTCACTTCTTTAATCAGCGACTGCAATTTTGAAAGAATCCAACGGTCAAGCTCAGGGCGTTTTTCAATTGGAACAAGATTGTTTTTATCAATGCCCCATTTGTCAATGTTAGCGTAGAGCGCAAAGAATCCGTAAGTGTTATACAAGGTTCCGAAATGCGAACGCTGCACATCCTGCAATCCTGCAATGTCAAACTTCATGTTATCCCACGGGTCGCTGTTGCGCATCATGTACCAGCGCGTGGCATCGGCAGAATATTTTTCGAGCGTTTCAAAAGGGTCAATCACATTGCCCAAACGCTTGCTCATTTTGTTACCGTTTTTATCTAACAACAAACCGTTTGAAACAACATTTTTATATGCAACTGAATCAAACAATGCAACTGCTAAAACGTGCAAGGTGAAAAACCAGCCGCGTGTTTGGTCAACACCTTCTGCGATGAAATCAGCAGGAAATGCCCCCTTGAATTGTTCAACATTTTCAAAAGGATAATGCCACTGTGCATAAGGCATAGCGCCCGAATCGAACCAAACA
>CAZSEG010000009.1:17591-38354 GCA_964605875.1 uncultured Chitinophagaceae bacterium | reverse complement strand
AAGACAGAGGCGCATCTCCAACCGAAGGTTACGGAGATTTGTTCTAAGCGCGAACATTCTGAAATGCAAAAAAAGCGGGCTATTTAGCCCGCTTTTTGTTTTTAAGCATTTTGAAAACTGTAACAAAGTATTCAGACCGGATGAAATCAATGCAGGGCTGAACCGTCATACTTTTCAAACAATTACATTCGCGCTGTGTTGCAAAAACTCATTGTCTTTATTTTACTTATTCCCATCAGGTTTTACCGGATATTCCTGTCGCCCATTTTGCCGCCAAGCTGTCGCTACACGCCCACCTGTTCGCAATATGCAATGGAAGCATTGCAAAAACACGGACCCGTAAAAGGAACTTGGCTTGCCTTGAAACGCATAGCAAGCTGCCACCCCTGGGGCGGACACGGACACGATCCCGTGCCGTGAACTTTTAATATTCTTTATAGAAATGCCTTAAAAAATGTTTAGAGTATTATTGATTCCGGCTACAACAAAGGCAAATCACACCTATTATCCTCCCGCCATTGGTATTATTGATTAGAATTGCTAAATCGAATTTTTTCAACTAAAATAAAGAATGGGACATCTGCCTGATTTGATTTTGGATTTAGCGCTTGTACTGATGGCAAGTTCGGTGGTGGTATTGCTTTTTAAGCGCATCAAACAACCATTGGTGCTCGGTTATATTATTGCAGGCTTTCTTGTGGGACCTTATTTCAAACTTTTTCCCACAATTGCCGACACCGAAAACATTGAAATAATTGCCGAACTGGGTGTGATATTTCTTTTGTTCGGATTGGGTCTTGAATTTAGTTTTAAAAAGCTGATGCGGGTAGGTGGCGCGTCCTCCATTACTGCGTTGGTTGAAATTGTTTTCATTACAACTTCAGGTTTTTTGTTGGGAAAATGGTTGGATTGGTCAACTGTGGACAGCCTGTTTCTCGGAGGGATGCTTGCAAGTTCTTCCACCACAATTATCATCCGCGCTTTTGACGAATTAGGCGTTAAAACAAAGCAGTTTGCCGGAGTGGTTTTTGGCGTGCTGATTGTTGAAGACATTGTTGTGATTCTCCTTATGGTGTTGCTGTCCACCATGGCTGTAACGCAGCAGATTCAGGGCGGGGAAATTGCTTATACAGTTCTTAAATTGCTGTTCTTTCTCGCGCTTTGGTTTATCATGGGGATTTTTATCCTGCCAACCTTCCTTAAAAAAGCGCGGAAATGGTTAGATGATGAAACCCTGCTGATTCTTTCGCTCGGGCTTTGTTTGGGCATGGTGGTGCTGGCTGTGCAGGCGGGTTTTTCTGCCGAATTGGGAGCGTTTATCATGGGCAGCATTATTGCCGAAACAACATCTGCCGAAAGGGTTGAACACCTTATCAAACCGATTAAAGATTTGTTTGGCGCGGTGTTTTTTGTTTCCGTAGGTATGTTGATTGACCCCGACACAATTATTCAATACAAATGGACGGTGATGGCGGTTACATTGCTCACGCTTTTCGGCAAAATATTCAGCACTACGCTTGGCGCAATATTTTCCGGTCAGCCGTTAAAACAATCGGTGCAGGTGGGTTTGAGCATGGCGCAGATTGGCGAGTTCGCTTTCATTGTTGCAGCATTGGGCATTTCATTAAAAGTTACATCCGACTTTCTTTTTCCTGTTGCCGTAGGCGCATCGGCAATCACAACTTTTACCACGCCATACCTGATTAAACACACGGATTCTATTTACAATTTCATTGAAAAAATATTGCCTGCGGGAATGATAGAAAGGCTGAACAGGTTTTCATCGAGCGCGCAATCCATACAGGCAGAAAGCGGATGGAAAACCCTGATAGAAGCGTATGCAAGAATTATCCTTATCAATTGCGTTATCCTTATTTCAATCGCTTTGCTTATCGTGAAATTCCTGATGCCTTACCTGAGTACGGTAATTGAAAACGAAACGGTAAGAAACCTGATAATTTCATTGCTTTCGCTGGCTGCCGGCTCGCCTTTTATCTGGGCAATCATGGCAAGCCAACCCGACAATCCGCTTTACATAAAACTTTGGTTGAAAAAGAAAGAATATAACAGTGGTCCCCTGCTATTTATTGAAATATTGAGAATCGTAGCCGGCATCGTATTAATTGCATTGTGGGCACTTTATTTCTTTCAACCGGAAATTGCTTTGCTTGCTATTTTGCCTATTGCGCTTATTGCATTCCGGGTGTTTAAAAAGCGGATTCAGGTATTTTATCAGCGCATCGAAGAGCGGTTTATCACCAACCTTACCGAGCGCGAGGAAGTGGCTTTTCATACAACCGATGCCACCGTAAGCAGAAAAAATGCCGAGATAGAAAATCACCTTACGCCTTACGATGCGCATATTGTTCAGCTTGAAGTTCCGCCACACGCAACATTTGTAGGGAAGAGTTTAGCGCAGCTTGCATGGCGCGAAGAATACGGCATCAACATCGTTTATATCAGGCGCGGTGATACCATCATTCACGTGCCCGCGCGTGATAACATTCTGCTGCCATTTGACTTAGTGGGCGTGCTGGCTACCGATGAACAAATCACAATATTCAAAACGTTTTTTGATAAGGAAGAAACTGTCGAAGCGCAGGATTTGCGCATAGAAGATATTGGTATTCATCAAATTATTATCAATGAAAACAATTGGCTGAAAGGCGAAACCATCCGCAACTCGGGCATCAGGGAAAAAGTGAACGGACTTGTAATCGGCATTGAACACAAGGGAAAACGCATTCTCAATCCCGATTCAACCACTGTATTTAATACGGGCGATGTGGTTTGGCTTGTTGGAAATATCCGGAAGATAAAACAACTGAGGAGTTGAGGATGTTTTAGCTGATTTACTTTACTCACAAAAGCAAAGCAAATGGATATTAAGAAAATTTTAGCGCTCACCGACTTTTCAAACGCGGCAAATAACGCACTACTTTATGCAGCGGATATTGCAGCGCAGTGTGGTGCGCAAATAGAGATAGTTCATGCTTTTACACAACCCGTTTTGACGGCAAGAGGAAAGCCCGTTTTGCCCGAACAGGATGATATTCAAGCCGACTTAAAGATAGTAGAAGCTCAACTCGAAAAAACAAAGGAATTAGTTTCGGAAAAGCACAATGTGCCAATCAGTTCAAACACATTGTTTATCAATTGGCAGATGGATTTTGCCGAAGCTGTTCACGGCTTGCAGGCAGATTTAATCGTGATGGGAACCACAGGCGCAAGCGGCTTGGAAAAAATGTTTGTAGGAAGCAATACTGCGCACATCATTCAACATTCTGTTGTTCCTGTGTTGGCAATTCCCGAAGGCGCAAAATTATCGCAGCATACTAAAATTGGATTTGCGTACGATGGATTGCAGTTGAAAGAAATTGAAAAACTTGCCATCGTTAATTCATTAAAAAACGTACTCGGGGCAAGCGTTCATGTTTTTCGGGTTATGAATGAAAAGCAACCGCCATCGCCTCATCTTTCCTTGCTTATGAACTTTTTGCAGGGAGCAGTGTACAGCGATGTTTACGAAAGCGAAGTAGAGTCGGGCATATTAAAGAGTATAGAATTAAATCGCTTGGATATGTTGGTGATGATGCCAAGACAGCACGGGTTTTTTCACAACCTGATTAGCGGCAGCACTACCGAAAAAGTGGCATATAAAATTTCCATTCCGCTGCTTGCAATACCCGAATAAAAAGATGAAGCGTTCGCAGAGCAAAACGCGAAGCGTTTTTTTTTAAATCTCTTACTTCAACCTCACCCTCAACTTCACGGGATTATGGTCGCTTGATTTAAAACCTAAATCAATGCCTTTCACTTCTTCCACTTCAAGGTTTGGCGAAACAAGATAATAGTCAATAATGGTGGTGAAGGTTTTTGCAGCATCAAAGGCAGTTTTGTTTTTGCGGTTGGTGGCTACTGTGGGGTCAAAAGCATATTGCCAGCCTTCAATATAATTTGCATCGGCATTGGCATCCAAGTAATCTGTTTCAGGCTCTTTGGCAAAGCTGTGTGCTGCAAATCCCGGGGGCGAAATATTCCAGTCGCCACCCATCACAACATAATTTCCTTTATTGTATTCTTCCTCCAAAATTGTTTTTGTAAAAGCCATTTGCTTCGCCTTCACTTCACCATTGTCGTAGGCTTCAAAATGCGTGTTCACCACCACAAGTTCTTTGCCGTTGGGCAATTTAAAACGCTGCAACAGCAGGCATCTTTCCAAGTAAAAAAGTTGGTCGGGAAATTTGTCTTTGTTCGGCAATTGAATGCGTTTGCTTTCCACAGGAGTGAAACCCGAAAGCGACAACAAACCGCCCAACACTCTGCCCATCGGGTTGGTGTATGGCACGGGCACAAATTTCACATCATAGTTCACGGCAAAAGCGTAAAAATCATTCGGACACGCAGCCGCAATATTTTCTTTTTGATTTATTTTCCAGCTTCTTCTGCCCGTAGTATCCGCTTCCTGAAGCATGATAAAATCGGCATCGCTTTTGGATAAAAAATCAACAATGCCCTGATTGTATTTTTCAACCATTTCCTTTGGACTGACAACCATTTCGCCACCATCATAAAAGAAGTTTGCTTCGGCTCCCAAACCGCCATAGCCGATGTTCCAAATCAAAAAATCGAAAGATGAATCTGTTGCTGCAATTGGGTTTTCACGCTCCGCAGCTTTGCGGTGAACAGGTAAATCAATCACTGCTTCGGGCTTGAATTTTGTGAGGCTTGCATAAACAAGATTGCCGATTACATACAATGCAAAAAGCAAAACAGGAATCAGCACAACAAGAGAAATCAGCTTAAACATCCGCTTCATAAAATGTTTGATTGGTGAATAAATTCAAAAGAATACTTTTGGTGAAAGTAAAAAGTAAAATTATACAGATGAATCATTTTGAATGGACATGGGATTCTAAAGGAAGAAAGGTTTACGCACAAGGTTGGAGCCCTGCGAATGTGAAAGCTGTTGTTTGTTTGGTGCATGGCTTTGCCGAGTTCAGCGACCGCTACGAGCATGTTGCAAAGTTTTTATGCGATGCGGGTTTTGCAGTGCTTGCTTTCGACCAGCTTGGTCATGGCAAAACCGAAGGCAAACGCGGTCATGCGGATTATGAAGATATGTTGGACAACGTAAAAGTATTGTTGCAGGAAGCGGATACGCGCTTTCCGGGCTTGCCGAATTTTCTTTACGGGCACAGCATGGGCGGCAACATTGTTACCAATTATTTGTTGCGCAGGCAACCCAAAAATGTAAAGGCAGCAGTAGTTACCGGAGCACTTTTTAAACTTGGTTTTGAGCCGCCTGCATTCAAAGTTTTTTTGGCAAAACTGATGGTGAATATTTATCCGGCTTTTACAGAAAAAAGTGAGTTGGATGCAGATGCCATTTCGCGCGATAAAGAAGAAGTGCGCAAATATATCAACAACCCTATGACCTTGCAGGTGATTACCGCAGGCTTGTTTCTTGGCTTTTTTACTGCCGGAAAATATGCGCTGGAACATGCCAATGATTTGAGTGTGCCTTTGCTGTTGATGCACGGCACAGCCGACAGGCTTACATCTGCAAAAGGAACAGAGGAATTTGTCGCAAACAACAAAACCGGCTTAACTACTTTAAAACTTTGGGATGGCTTTTATCACGAGCTGCACAACGAGCCTGCCGAAGACAGAAAACAGGTGTTGAACTACATTGTGCATTACCTGAATAACTTTGTTTAAGGTAAAAATTATTTTACTCTGATTCCATGAGTTGCGGCAATACAAGCATTGCAATAGAATTTGTTATCACAACCTGTAACACCGGGGCAATCCATTTGGCAAAAATCATTCTTATGTTTTTGGTGAAAAATCGGGTCATAGCAGTTTTGTTTACATGAAGTAACTGATGCCATTATCAGGCAAACCAACAAGAAACAACGTAGGTGAGTTCGATTCATAACAACTCCTTTTTAAGCAAAGAAAATTAAAAATAGTTTGAATCAACTCTTTCACACCAAAAACACAAAAAATGCAATCTTCGCTCCGCGCAGGAAGTATTTCATAACATCTTTGTTCCGCTTGCGTTTATTTGAGAATTGAATAATAATATGTTCCGAAAAAAAATATTGATTGTTTGTTGCGCTGTTGGTTTTGGTGCAGCCGCAATTTCGCTTACTACGGTTTCCTTTTTTGAAGTGAATAAAAACTTAGATGTTTTTGCTTCGCTTTACAAAGAGTTGAATACTTATTATGTGGACACGCTCGACCATGAAACGCTTGTGCGCACAGGCGTTGACAACATGTTGGAGCAGCTTGACCCATACACAAATTTTATTCCCGAAGAGGATGCCGAAGATTACAGAATGCAAACCACAGGCAAGTATGCAGGTGTAGGCGCATTGATTGGCAATCGCGGTGAGTTTGTAATTGTTACCGAGCCTTACGAGGGTTTTCCCGCAGCAAAAGGCGGCTTACGTGCAGGTGACAAAGTAATGGAGATTGACGGAAAAAGTGCGCGAAATTTCAAAACCGATGATGTAAGCAAAATGCTGAAAGGCAGACCCGGCACAGAAGTTACGGTGAAGTACAAAAGGCTGAATGCAGACAGCACAGAAAGCGAGCATACCGTTAAGCTGATGCGCGAGGAAATTAAAATCCGCAATGTTTCTTACTACGGAAAAGTAACGGATGATATTGGCTATATCCGTCTTTCAAACTTTACCATGCGCGCAGGGCAGGAAGTACGTAACGCTCTGACTGCTTTGGAAAACGGCAAAAAGTTGAAAGGTGTTGTGTTGGATGTGCGCGGCAACCCGGGAGGTTTGTTGGATGAAGCCATCAATGTTGCCAACACTTTCGTTGGGCGCAATCAGGAAATTGTAAGTGTGCGCGGCAGAAGCAAAGAAGATACCTACATCCGCAAAACAAGCAACGACCCTGTGGATGTCAATATTCCGTTGGTGGTGCTTACGGATGGCAATGCGGCTTCGGCATCAGAGATTGTAGCAGGCTCTTTGCAGGATTTGGACAGGGCGGTAGTGATTGGTCAGCGCACTTTTGGTAAAGGCTTGGTGCAAACAACAAAGCCGTTGCCTTACAGCGCCAAAGTGAAAATCACTACGGCTAAATATTACATACCAAGCGGAAGATGTATTCAGGCGATTAACTATGCCGAGCGCGACAGCACAGGGCGTGTAACCAAAGTACCCGATTCGTTGCGCACTGCATTTAAAACCAAAGCGGGGCGTACCGTTTACGATGGCGCAGGCATTGAACCCGACATTAAAACAGAACCCGAAAAAGTACAAAACATTACTATTAGTTTGTATGCCCGCAACCATATTTTTGATTACGCTACGGAGTATCGCGCTAAACGTGCAAGCATTCCATCGGGTAAAGAATTTACACTTACCGATGCAGAGTATGATGCGTTTGTGAAATGGCTTTCGGGTAAAGATTACGAATACAACACACGCAGCGAAAAATTGTTGGAAGATTTCAAAACCGCTGCTTCAAAAGAAAATTATTTCGAGGCTGTAAAAGCAGATTTTGATTCGCTGAAAACGAAAATGAACACCGACAAAAAGCTGGATTTGCAAAAGCAGAAAACACAAATCAAAATGTTTCTGGAAGAAGAAATTGCTTCACGTTATTATTTGAATACAGGTCGCTCTGAAGTGCAATGCCGCTATGACAGCGATTTGAAACGAGCTATTGAAGTGTTGAATGATAACAGGAAGTGGAATGAGATATTGAAAAGACAGTAGAATACAAGTAGGCAGTATTAAGAATTAGAAAAGAAATCAGAGAGGGAAATGAAAAGAGTTAGCAATAAAATTTTAATCATCGCTGCAATCGCAATCACAACGATTTTTTCCGTTGCCGCAGCCGACAGATACTTTCGCATTTCGCAAAGTCTGGATGTGATGAGTGCGTTGTATCGCGAAGTAAATACATCTTATGTGGATGAAACCGACCCGAGTAAAATGATGCGCAATCTTATTGACGGGATGCTGAAAACACTCGACCCTTACACGAATTATTTCAGTCAGTCACAGGTGGAAACTGCGCGTATGCAGCAAACGGGAAAGTTTGGCGGAGTAGGCATCAACGTTGAAATAACAGACGGACTTCCGGTAATAAATGAAGTGATAAAAGGCTTGCCTGCAGATGAAAACGGATTGCAGATTGGCGATAAGATTTTAGAGATTGACGGCACTTCCGCCAACGGCAAAAAATTAGAAGATGTAGAAAAATTCCTGCGCGGACAACCCGGCTCAACACTTGCGTTGAAGGTGTTGCATCTGTTGCCTGACGGCACATCCGAACAAAAATATTTTTCGCTTCCGCGCATCGAAACACAAGAAACCAACGTGCCGTATTTTGGCATGATTACGGATAACATCGGTGTGATTCGCTTGAAGATTTTTAATGAAAATGCAGGCAAAGATGTGAAGCACGCTTTTGATAGTTTGAAACGCGCCAATGCAGATATGAAGGGTGTAATTCTTGATTTGCGCGGCAATCCGGGCGGGTTGCTTGTGGAAGCTGTAAACATTGTAAATATATTTATTGACAAGAATCAGTTGGTAGTAAGCACCAAAGGAAAAGTGGACGAATGGAACACTTCTTTCCGAACTTTGAATGAACCGTCTGACACAAAAATTCCTGTTGTTGCCATTACTGATAACATGAGCGCATCGGCTTCTGAAATTGTGTCGGGCAGCTTGCAGGATTTAGACAGAGGAATAGTTGTAGGTCAAAAAACTTATGGTAAAGGTTTGGTGCAAATCACAAAAAACCTTAGCTACAACACGGTGCTGAAAGTTACTACTGCCAAGTATTACATCCCAAGCGGACGTTGCATTCAGGCAATCAATTATGCTGAAAAAAATGAAGATGGCAGCGTGAAAAAAATTCCTGATTCACTTAAAAATGTTTTTAAAACGCGAGCAGGCAGAAAGGTTTTTGATGGCGGTGGTGTGGATCCTGATTTGGAATTGCCTAAGCCGGAGTTAAGCAAGATTGCCGAAAAACTGACAAGCGCGCATCTGATATTTGATTTTGCAACTCAATACAAATTCAAAAATACAAGCATTGCTGCGCCTGATAAATTCAAGCTGACGGAAAATGATTTCAATGATTTTCTTGCTTTCATAAAAGATAAAGATTACGCCTACAATACCGAGAGCGAGAAATTGTTGGAGCAACTGAAAGAAACTGCGGAAGAAGAAAAATATTTTGATGCAGTGAAGCAGCAATACGAATCTATCAAAGCGAAATTGACACACGACAAGCAACAGGATGTGGTGAAACAAAAAGATGAAATAGTGAAGCTGCTGGAAGCTGAAATTGTCGGTCGCTACTATTACATTTCAGGTAAAGAGCAAAAACTTATGCTTGCTGACGAGCGCATTGCCAAAGCGATTGAAGTGTTGAATAACAGCGTTCAATACAATGAGATTTTAAGTGCGAAGAAGTAGTTCTTTCTTACTGTTTACGCTCCTTTTACTTCGCGCTTAATTTGGCAGTTGCCGCAAATTCCGTAAAGATTTAATGAGTGATGTGTGATGGTGAAATTGAGTAAATCACCCATCATTGTTTTGATTTGCTGAATGCGCGGGTCGCAAAATTCCACCACTTTTTTACAATCAACACACAAGATATGGTCGTGTTGTTTGTAGCCGTAACTCTTTTCGTATTGCGCCTGATTTTTGCCGAACTGATGTTTCTTGATAAGGTCGCAGCTTATCAGTAAATCGAGCGTATTATACACCGTTGCGCGGCTCACGTTCAGTCCTTTTTGTTTCAGATCTACGTATAAAATTTCGGCATCAAAATGGTCGTGGCGCGAATATATTTCTTCCAATATCTGAAAGCGTTCAACGGTTTTGCGCTGTGCTTTTTGCTCAAGATAGGCGGAGAAGATTTTTTTTACTTCTTCTATTGCTGCAACATTAACTGACATTGTGCGAATATAAGAAACGGTATGAGTTGCTTTTCTTAATCCATTGATTTAAGAATCCTACTTTTGCCTTATGCTGAAAATAGGAATACTTGGCGGAGGGCAATTAGGCAGAATGTTATTGCAACAAGCACCCGATTATCCGGTTGAAACTTTTGTGTTGGAAGCGATGGAAGATGCACCTGCCGCGCATCTCTGCCATCATTTTGTAAAAGGCAATATCAACGATTACGAGACTGTTTTGCAATTCGGTAGAATGGTGGATGTGCTTACCATTGAGATTGAACACGTAAATGTGGAAGCACTTTTTCAGTTAGAAAAAGAAGGCGTAAAAATCTTTCCGAAGCCGGAAGTATTGCAAACGATTAAAGACAAAGGTTTGCAGAAACAGTTCTATGAAAAACACAATATTCCTTCACCGCCTTTTGTGCTTACAGAAAACGATAAAGATGTTTTGAAGCATCTTGATTTTTTACCTGCTGCACACAAACTGCGCACGGGTGGTTATGATGGCAAAGGGGTTCAGTTAATACTGAATGAAAGCGAAGCTGCGCTTGCTTTTAATGAGCCTTCGGTGTTGGAGCAGTTGGTAATTATTGAAAAAGAAATTGCGGTGATTGTGGCACGGAATGAAACGGGTGAAACAGCAATTTATCCGCCAACAGAAATGGTATTTGACCCCGATTTGAATTTGGTGGATTACCTGCTTTCTCCGGCAGAATTGAATGACCAGCAAACTTCGGAGGCGCAGCAATTGGCTTTGCAGGTTTGCAATGCCTTTAATAGCCCCGGGATTTTTGCAGTGGAAATGTTTTTAGATGATGAAGGAAAACTGTGGGTGAACGAAACTGCACCGCGTGCGCACAACAGTGGGCATCACAGTATTGAAGGGAATTATTGTTCGCAATATGATATGCAGTTGCGCGTGTTGCAAAATCTTCCGTTGGGAAATACCAACACCATTCAGCCAAGTTTGATGTTGAATGTGCTTGGCGAGCCGGGTCATTCGGGTAAGGTAAAATATGTTGGCTTGGATACCGTGATGGATTTATCGAATGTGTATATTCATTTGTATGGCAAAACCACAACAAAGCCCGGCAGAAAAATGGGACACATAACCATACTCGGCAATTCGCAACGCGAATTGATGACAAAGGCGGAAGTGGTGAGGAATAGTTTGAAAGTAGTGAGTGAATGATTTACTTGGTCTGACCTTGGTCAGACTTTGCATTTGAGATTTTATCGAAGTTTCAACATTCACTTTTTTAGAAAAACTAAGAGGTACTTTGCAATAGTTTAAAAGTAGTCTGACCAAGGTCAGACCGAGTTACTCCCCTTTCACAGCAATCACCGAAATTTCAACATTCACATTTTTGGGCAGGCAAGCAACCTGAACCGTTTCGCGTGCGGGCGGATTTGCCGAAAAATAACTGCCATACACTTCATTGATTCTGCCAAACTGATTCATGTCCGTGATAAAAATACTGCTCTTAACAACATCCTGAAATGTATATCCCGCAACAGTTAAAAGGGCTTCAATATTTTTCATCACGCGATGTGTTTCGGTTTCGATAGAATCATTTTCTATCAAACCTGTTTCGGGATTCAAAGGAATCTGACCCGATACATACAATGTGTTGCCCGTCTTAACCGCCTGACTGTATGGACCGATTGGCGCAGGAGCTTTGTCTGTAAGTATTATTTGCTTTTCCATGTTATTGTATTGTTTTGTGCGCAAAGTAATGAAATGAAAATTTTACTGATAGGCGAACCTGCCAGAACCGATGAATTGCGCACGTTATTGGCAACTACTGCGCCTTTGGTTGAAGTGGAAGTAAGCGATGGCGATGAAGAAGAAGATTTTGATTTGTATGATGCCATTTTCGATTTGAACTTTGATGATGATGCCGAAAATATGGAGCATTACGCATCGTTGCGCGACAAGCCGATTTTTGTGAGTGCAGTAAAACAACAACTTTCGGAAGCAGTATATGTTTCGGGTGCAAAAATCAGGTGTCGCTTGTTTGGCATCAACGCGCTTGCAAGTTTCATCAATCAGCCGCTTTGGGAAGTTAGTCTTTTCAGAAAATTTGAAACACCGGAATTGGAAAAAATCATGCAGCAACTCGGCATTAAATTTTTGCCTGTGGAAGACAGGGTTGGCTTGGTAAAAGCGCGCGTGATTTTTATGATTATCAATGAAGCGTGTTATACTTTGCAGGAAGGAACTGCCTCGATAGAAGCCATTGACGAGGCTATGAAATTAGGAACAAATTATCCTTTCGGACCTTTTGAATGGTGCGATAAAATCGGTATCACGAATGTGTTTGAAACGCTTGCAGCTTTGTATGAAGACACTAAAGATGAACGCTATAAAATTTGCCCTTTGCTGAAAACAAAATACCTGCGCAACGAAACTTTCTACAAAAAGAAAAAGCAGCAGGTGAAGGAGGAAGATGAGTGGTAGTTCTATGATGAATTGCGAACTCATAATTTTCAACCATTCAATTTTTAGAACTGATCACATTAGTTTGGTTTTAATAAATTCAAATTTGCAGTTTAGAAGGTTATTTGTATTTTTGTGAACTAAACATTTTAAAAATTCAAATGTTCGGTTCACAAAATAGAAATGTCGTTTTTGTGTTATACAACAGTCCGGCTACGGTTTTTACGTTGCCGGGCGTAGCGTTGCTTTTGGGCGAAACGGATTTTCAATCGCTCAATCAAAAGTTGAATTACTATGTGCGCACCGGAAAATTATTGCGACCACGCAAAGGAATTTATGCCAAACCGAACTACAATCCCGAAGAATTGGCGTGTGTGCTTTATACGCCATCCTACCTTTCGTTGGAATATGTGCTGCAAAAGGCAGGGGTGATTTTTCAATATGACAGCCGGATTTCTGCCATCAGTTATTTGAGCAGAAGCATAGAGATAGAAAACTATTCTGTTGCTTATCGCAAAATTAAAAATGAAATATTGGTAAATACTTCCGGCATAAGGCGCGAAGAGAATATCAATATTGCCACGCCCGAAAGGGCGTTTTTGGATGTGCTTTATCTGAACGGGTCTTACTATTTTGATAATTTACATCCGCTAAACGAGCAAACGATTCGTACTCTTTTGCCTGTTTACGGCTCTAAAAAACTAACCGAACGGGTGAATAAACTATTGCAAATTGGTAAACATCAATAAACACAAATTCTTTTTGCTGCAAGTTCTTAAAGACATATACGAGGATGTGGAATTGTCGTCTTTGTTGGGTTTTAAGGGCGGTACGGCACTAATGTTTTTTTACGATTTACCCCGTTTTTCAGTGGATTTGGATTTTAATCTTTTGGACACGGGTAAAGAGCAAGCAGTGTATGAAAAACTACGGCAAATATTGCTCAGGCACGGAAAAATAGCTGATGAAGCCATTAAATTCTACGGGCAGATAGTGGTGTTGGATTATGGTGTTGGCGAACGGAAGTTGAAAGTAGAAGTTTCTAACCGGCAAATGAATGAACGGTATGAAATTAGAAACCTGTTGGGCATTCATGTAAAGACAATGGTTGCGCCTGATATGTTTGCACACAAGTTGTGCGCCTTGCTCGACCGCACCGAAGTAACCAACCGCGATATTTTTGACAGTTGGTTTTTTATGCAAAAAAATACCCCGCTGAACAAAACCATTGTGGAAATGCGGATGAATATGCCGTTGGCGGATTATTTGCAAAAGTGCATTGATACGTTAGAGAAGATGAGCGACAAAAAAATATTGAATGGTTTGGGAGAGTTGGTAGAGGGCGATACGAAAAATTTTGTTCGCGCCAAACTACGGCAGGCAACCATTCAACTGCTTAAATTTTACAAAGAATTTCCTGTTATTGCGTAAAAGCAAAAAGCCAAAAACTTCTCCACACAATTAACAATGAAATAATCTCCGGTATTCATGTTTGCAATACATTTGTCGCAAATAAATGAATGATATGAACAGAATTTTTTACGCAACACTTTTTTCGTTTTTCCTTGCTCAGTTTTCCATAGCGCAAGACTGTGGTTCGATATTTATTTCGGAATATGTTGAAGGCTGGAGCAACAACAAAGCATTGGAAATTTACAACCCGACTTCCTCGCCTGTTGATATGAGCAATTATCAACTGCACAGATGGAATAACGGAACGGCTATCAAAGACCCTAATTACACATTGAGTTTAAGCGGCACTGTGCCTGCAAAAGGCGTAATCGTTTATGTGCGCGATTCTGCGCAAGGCGGTGTTTGGAATCAGCTAAAAGCCAAAGCCAATGTTTATCTTTCACCCAATTGTGAAGGCAACAGCAGTAACCGCACATTTTGTTTCAACGGAAATGATGCGCTTACGCTTGAATTAAAGAACGGTTCAAGCAGCACGGTAGTAGATGGATTCGGTTACATTGGTGATGACCCGGGCAATCCTCCTGTTGGCGGTGGATGGAATAACATTGCGCCTGATTTTCAAGCTGCCGATACAACACAGTTTGCATGGACAACCGACCACACGCTTATCAGAAAATATAATGTGAAGAAAGGTGTTTTGCCGCCAAGCAAACCCAATGGCGATGCAGCTTGGGATGTGTCTGTTCAATGGGATTCCTTGAGGGCGAATACCTTTGACAGTCTTGGCGTACACCACTGCGCTTGCAACGAACAAACAGGCATCAAAGCAGTTGAATTTGCAAAGTTTGAAATGTATCCGAATCCTACTGCTGATGTGGTTGCAATCACAAGCGAAGAAGCCATTGCCGAAGTGCGCGTTACAAATTTCAAAGGGCAGTTGATGATGAACAGAAAATATTTTCAGCAATCACTGACTTTGAATTTAAGAGCTAATGATTTAGCTGACGGAATTTACCTTATTCATGTCAGAACAGAGTCAAATAAAACTGCAACTAAAGTGGTGCAGTTGTTGAAGTAATTTTAAACAACTTCTAAGTATTGAAAAGCGATTTCAGATGATAATTTGAAATCGCTTTTTTTGTTTGAAAAAAAACACACCCCTAACCCCTCTCAAGAGGGGAATAATAGCCAAAGTTACTTTCCATCCCCCTTTGTGCTTGGCAAAGCATGAATGTTTCGTTTGAAGGTTGCAGCAAAAGAAGTTGTTTACCTCAAAAGTGGCAGCGTTATTCGCGGCATTATTGTGGAAGAATTTCCGGGTAAAAGCATAAAAATTCAAACACGCGAAAAGAATTTATTTGTTTATCAATTGGATGAAGTAGAGAAAATTACAAGAGAGTTGTACAACGGCTCGGGTGCGACAGCTTCATCAAGCACAAGAAAGAACAAAGGTTTTAACGCATATATTGATCAAGGAGTAAACTTGTGATAACAGAAAGCGGAAGCGAAACTTTTCATTTTTCAAAAATTTCAGCAATGATAAACAGAAGATAAATTACAGCTAATTGAAATTGATACTTCCCTTTACACTTACAGTTGTTCAAAGAAGTAAAGCATTGGTATTTTTATTCGCTGCATCACAATACCAAACAATTTTTATTTCAGGCTAAAACGGTATGCCGATTCAGCGCATTTTCTTAACACAAACATTATACGGGAAATGTTGGTGATATAAGGCATAAAGTTATTTTCGTTGCTCAATAAACATCTCTTTCTATGAAAAAATTCTACGCTTTGCTTTGTGGCACGATTTTGTTTTTCTCTTTTACTTTTTCGCAAACAGCATTCACTCCGGGCAACGTTGTTGTGCTGAGAATTGGCAGTGGCTCAGGCAATTTAACCACAGCCGCCACACCTGTTTTTTTGGATGAATATTCACCGCTTACCGGACAATTAGTTCAGTCTGTACCAATGCCAACAACAGTAAGCGGCAGTAACAGAAGATTAACATTAAGCGGCACGGCAACATCCGAAGGCGCATTGACACTTTCGCCCGATAAACAACATTTATGTTTGGCAGGATATGATACAACTGTTGGCGCAACAGGTGTTGCATCTATAACAAGTGTAGGTAAAACGGTTGCCATCGTAAATGCAGCAGGAAGTGTAAATACCGAAACGGGCATCACACGCGCCAGTGGTTACAACGGCAGCAATATTCGCGGTGCGGTAACTAATGACGGAACGGGTGTTTGGACATCCGGTGACGGAAACAGCACTTCCGGTGGCACTTATTACATCGCAGCAGGTACTACTACGCCCGTGAAAATCAGCACAGCTCCCACCAACACACGCGGCATCAATATTTTTGGCGGACAACTTTATATTTCCTCTGCCTCAAGTCCGTATGTAGGCATCAGCACGGTGGGTACGGGTTTACCTGCTACAAGCGGACAAACTACCTCTTTACTTGCAGGTTCTTCGGGAAGTTCAAGCTACGCTTTTGCATTGTTTGATTTGGATGCTAACGAAGCAGGATTCGATGTTGCTTATGTAGCCGGAGACAGTATCATAAAGTACTGTAAAGTTTCAGGCACTTGGGTGAAAAAAGGATACGTTGCTGCACCGAAAGCATTGCGTGGTTTAACCCTTGTAAATGCCTGCGGAAAAATCAGAGGTTTTGCTACATCAGAGGATAGTGTTTATACATTCGTTGATAATGCAGGTTACAACCAAAACCTCAGCGGTTCACTTACCAAGCTGATTGGCAAATCTGCCAACACCGTTTTTCGCGGCATTGCTTTTGCGCCCAACACGCCCGACCCGACAGGGTTTACAGCAAACGTAACTAACGTAAACGATGCAAAATGTTTTGGCGTTGCAAACGGTGAAGCAACCATCAATGTTACGGGAGGCACAGGTTCACTCAGTTATTTATGGAGCGATAGCGGCACAGGAGCTACAAGAACTAATCTTGGGCAGGGAGTTTATAGCGTAACTGTTACCGACCAAATCGGCTGCACGGCTGTTGTAACGAATATCAGTATTCAACAACCAACGGCATTAACCGTTAACAATGCAAAATTGAATGTTACTTGTTTTGGTTTAAGCGATGGAGAACTCACGCCAAGCGCATCTGGCGGCTCGCCTAATTATCAATATGCGTGGAACACAGGCAACGGCAGCAATCTTGCAGCAGGTATTTACACCTTAACTGTTACCGATTCAAAAGGATGTACTGTTGTAAAAAGAGATACAATTACACAACCTGCCTTGCTTACACTTTCTTCAACAAAAGGAGATGTTACCTGCGGCAGCACCGACAATGGATTCATCAATCTAACAGCAATTGGCGGCAATGGTGGAAATGGTTTTGTATGGGATGATGCGGCAACAGGAAGTAGCAGAACAGACTTAACCGCAGGAGAATACGCAGTTACCGTAACCGATTCAAAAGGCTGCACTGCTGAACGCAAAGATACAATTGAACAATCAAGTAATTTGAGTGTTACGGGAGTTAAAACTGATGTGCTTTGCTATGGCGCAAACACAGGCGCAATCAATATTACAGCAACAGGCGGCACAAATACTTTCACTTACGATTGGGGTAACAATGTAACAGATGAAGACAGAACTAATTTAGGTGTCGGTTCATATAGCGTTACCGTTTCGGATAATGGCGGATGCACAGGCACTGCTACTTTTACAGTTACACAACCTGATTCATTGTCATTAAACAGCACTTCAACTTCCGTATCTTGCTTTGGCGGAAATGATGGAAGCATTTCACTTACCGTATCAGGCGGAACACCTCAATATGCTTATGCTTGGACAGGTGGACTTTCGGGAAGCAATCCAAGTAATGTTGCCGCAGGAGCATACACTGTAACATTAAGCTATGGTAATTCTTGCACAAAAACCACTTCTGTAACTGTTACTCAACCTGATTCATTAAGCGTTACCGGAGTTGTTACCAACGCAACATCCTTTGGTGCAAGCAATGGAGCAATCAACATTACTGTAACCGGGGGTACGCCAAACTATGATTACGATTGGGGCAACAATGTAACTTCGGAAGACATAAGCAACATCGCAGCAGGCGTTTACACAGTAACTGTTACCGATGATAAAGGTTGTTCACAAACAGCATCGTTTACTGTATCACAACCTTCTTCATTAAATGAAATTGGCGAAATTATTTGGGTGCAAAATTTGGGTGTCGAAAACGGCAATCTGCTTTTTGCCATCAAAATGGAGCGCACCGCAGATGTAACCATTTCAATGGTTTCAGCAAACGGGCAACTGATTCAAAAACAAAATATCCGGAATGTAAGCAATCAGGTTATTACTTTGGACGCTGCTGCAATTGCATCAGGTATTTACATTGTTCGCTTTGATGTGGCGGGCGACAGCATTGCAAAGCGAGTAGCGATTGTGAAGTAATTTCTTTTTAAAAGTGATATAGACTTTCCATGTTTTTAAAAACTTGGAAAGTCTTTTTTATTTAATGGAATATTGCAGCCGTATTATTGATTCAAGATGAATACTATTCAAATACCTAAGGACTTGGGTTATTATTTTCCGGCAGAGTTTGCGCCACAGCGCGCTATGTGGCTTTCGTGGATTCATAAAGAGGCGAGTTGGCCCGGCAAAATTGAAACGGTTTACAAACCTTATTGTGAATTTATTCACCTTGTTGCGCAGCATCAAAAAGTGTGCATCAATGTAGCGGATGAAAAGATGAAGCAGTTTGCGGTTGCGCAACTTCAATCTCATGGCGCACAGCTTTCTCCAAACATCGAATTTTATTTTCATCCAACAAATGATGCGTGGTGCAGAGATCATGGACCTGCATTTTTGATACAACAGAAATCAGAATTAAAACACACCCCTAACCCCTCTCGAGAGGGGAATAAACAGCCAAAGGCGATAGTTGATTGGGGATATAATGCGTGGGGTAACAAATACCCTCCGTTTGATTTAGATGATGTGATTCCAACTTTAATTGGCGAAAAGTTAGGCTTGAAAGTTTTTCATCCCGGCATTGTGATGGAAGGCGGCAGTGTGGAATTTAACGGTGAAGGAACATTGCTTACAACCACTTCATGCTTGCTGAATAAAAACCGCAATCCGCATCTTTCGCAAAAGCAAATCGAGCAATATTTGATTGACTATTACGGGGTGGAAAATATCCTTTGGTTAGGCGATGGTATTGTGGGTGATGATACCGATGGGCACATTGACGACATCACGCGCTTTGTGAATAAGGACACGGTGGTAACAGCGATTGAACAAAGCAAAAGCGATGAAAATTATTTGCCTTTGCAAGAGAACTTAAAGCTGTTGCAGAAGATGCGTTTGGAAAACGGCAAGCAACTAAACATTATTGAATTGCCGATGCCACACGCAGTGGTTTACGATGGGCAAAGATTGCCTGCTTCGTACGCGAATTTTTACATTTCAAATGAGTATGTTGTTGTTCCCGTTTTCCGCGATAAGGTGAATGATGACAAGGCTTTGGAGATTCTGCAAAATTGTTTTGCCACGCGCAAAGTTGTCGGCATTGATTCCACTGATTTGATTTGGGGCTTGGGCAGTTTTCATTGCCTTAGCCAGCAAGAACCGGCTGTGTAAATTTTTTCAAACAGACTCAAAAAAGTCTAATCTCTTTTCCATTAAATAATGCGGAATATTCACTTCCGAAAATTCATCACCAACAATTGTATAACCCATGCTTTCATAAAATGGAACAGCAGTTTTTCGCGCATGACAGAACATAATTTTGAATCCTTTTTCTCTCGCAAAAATTTCACTTTCGGCAGCTAACTTTTTACCCAAACCTTTTTTCTGAAAATCAGGATGCACGGCTACCTGCCGCATTTTCATTTTATTATCAGCGCATTTTGTCAATGTAAGACAGGCAAGAATTTTATCGTCTTCAAACAAGCCGAAATGCGTGTCTGATTCATCTTTCTTTAATTCTTCTGCCGTAAATTTTAAACCAAGCGGAGTGCGTAAAACATCGGTGCGCAGTTGCAATGCTTTATCATAAACAGCATCGGTGTTTTTGAAAATTATTACTTCCATGTTGTAAAAGTAATGCCAATTGTATATCAGATTAAAAACAACCAAATACTTTATTGTAAACCACATAGAAACATAGTTGATTCCGATAGCGGGCTATGTCCAAAACTTGTTTTGGCTATGCAACCTCTTTTCTTTTTTACTTCACACTGAGAACACAGAACACACAGAGTGTTTGCTTACGCAAACAACCTCTCAACTTTCAACTCTCACCTCTCAATTATGTTTCTATGTGGTTAAAATTTTATAGCTGTAATATTATCTGCAACTAATCCATAACTCACGTTAATTGCTACATGGATACTCGGAAAAACTATATTTGACACGTTGGTATGAGAATTGATAATCGCATTGTTTCCTATTTTTTATCGGGCTATAATTTCAGTAACGAATATGAAAAGCAGAAATCGCAGTCGTTGCTTTTTATTGCCGTTACGATGACGATATTCTTTTTGATTGTAGGCTTGATGCAGCAAAGCGCGAACATGGGCAATCTTATTTTGCTCGGCAATATTGTTGGTATAGCAGGCACATCGGTTACTTTATTTTTAATTAAAAAAAACAGGATTGACCGCGCAGGCGATGCGTTGGTAATTACTTGTCTTATTGTAATCGGCATTGCGGATTTGTATGACGATTGGGTTTCGCCACATCAACAAACGCAATACAAATTATATGTTTCGCTGGTGGCATTGGTGGGCACTTATATTTTGTGTCTTTCATTTATCCGCAACCGCGAAAAAATATTTCTTTATTCTTTTTTTGGTGCAGTGATAATGAGCATCCATGCGGTGATTGTTTTTTATCATCCGCTCCACACGCCCGAGATTCGCGCTGCGCTTTGGGGGCATTATATTGTGGCATTGGTAGGTAT
>CAZSEG010000009.1:13719-17581 GCA_964605875.1 uncultured Chitinophagaceae bacterium | reverse complement strand
CGGGAATAATTTTCAATTTTATTGTCGGCTCGCTCGATAAATTGTTGGAGCAGAACGCAAAAATCACGCATCAGATTCAGATTCAGAATGATGATTTGGAACGCACAATTGCCGCGCGTACAAAGGCATTGAAAGTAAGCAATGAAAATTTACAGGAGTTTGCGTATGTGGTGAGCCATGATTTGAAAGAGCCGCTGCGCACTATTTCCGGTTTTGTTACCATTATTGAAAGGCGGATGAGCAAAAAAGAGCAGCTCGATCCCGAGTTGCACGAGTATATTTCTTTGGTGGTAAAAGGTACGCGCCAAATGGATATTTTGATTCAGGATTTGCTTACTTATTCAAGGTTGAATATCGCCAGTCATAAGTTTGATCTGGTGGATTTGAATCTTGTTTTGAAAAACGTAAAAGAAAATCTTGCTGCATCTATAAAAGAAACCGGAGCAAAATTAGAAGTGAAGAAATTTACAACCATAAAATCAGAACGATCGTTGGTTTTTCAGTTGTTTCAGAATTTAATTTCCAATGCAATTAAATATCGCAAGCCGGATGTAATACCGGAAGTCGAAGTCGGCTCTTTTGAAAAAAATAATCAAACGGTTTATTACGTCAATGATAACGGCTTGGGTATTCCAAAAGAGTATTTTGATACGGTTTTTTTAGCCTTTAAAAGATTGCACAATAAGAGCGATTATGAAGGCACGGGCGTGGGACTTGCGATTTGTAAAAAGATAGTTGAAATTCATAACGGCAGAATTTGGATTGAGTCGGAAGCCGGCAAGGGCGCTACTTTTTTATTTACCTTACCTCAGCCATAAATTTTTGTTTTGATTTTTCAAAAACATATATCGGGAAATGTAGCGGCACGGCTGCTTTCAGCCTTTTTTAATTTTCTTGTCGTGTTGATGATCAGCCGCTCTTTAGGACCTGTTTAAAAGGGCGAAACAACCCTGATTATCACCACCATTTTTATCATCCTATTTTGCGCAAATCTGGTTGGCGGTTATGCTTTGGTAAATGTTATTCATAAAAATAAAGCGGATGCGGTTTTGTTGCCTTCATACTTGTGGAGCGTTGTGATTTCCGCCATTTCATTCATTGTAATAAAATTTATTCCGTCAGCGATTCAACAGTATGCACTTCATATTTCATTGCTTGCTTTCATCAGCAGCATTACCGGAGCGCATCAGGTGATTTTGATGAGCAGAAATAAATTCAACGAGCATAATTTTTTGGTGTTTGTGCCGGTGGTTTTCAACTTTATTTTTCTTGCCTTCGGCTTTTATTTTTTCAATCAAAAAAATATTGAAACTTTTTTTGGGGCGATGTATTTTGCTTTTTCGCTCAACCTGCTTTTGAGCGTTTTTTTTATCCGCCATTTACCCGATTTGCAACGGCTCGATTTTTCGCTCGAAAAATTTCGCACGGTAATCAATTCGGGTGTTCGTTTTCAGTCGGTGGAGTTGTTGCAATTGCTGCATTTACGCTTGTATTTTTTTCTGCTGATTTCTTTTGCGGAAAACGGGTTTTACCATTTGGGAGTTTACTCGGTTGGTATTGCAATTTTGGAAGCAATTTGGATTGTGGGCAGGGGAGTGGCAACTATGAATTATGCAGCCACCGTAAAATCACCTTCTGTTGATTTTACCTTGAAATATTTGCGCATAACTTTACTGATTTCTGCAACCGGATTGTTTGCCGTTTTTGCCATTCCCGTAGAGTGGTATGCCTACATTTTTGGCGAAGGATTTACCTACGTAAAATACAGTGTGAAATATCTTTTTCCGGGCATTGGCTTATACTGTTTCGTGTTGGTGTTGGGCAGCTATATGATGGGTGTGGAAAAGTACAAAACAATGGCAGCTATTCACTTCATCGGCATTGTTGTTTCATCGGGTTTGTGTGTTTTATGGATACCAAAATATGAAATGAGCGGAGCGGGACTTGCAGCAACCGTTTCGTTTGCAGTGGCTGCGCTGTTGAGCATTATTGTTTTTTTGCGCGAAACAAAAATCGGTGTCAGGGAATTTGTTGGATTTGGTAAATTATGAGAAACACAATTGCTCTCTTTGGCTCTTGGCTCTCATTTCAATTTCTCAAAATTCCATAAGGAAAATGTTATTGACGGCTAAATGTTTTTCTTAGCTGCCGATGTTTTTGAAACAACTCTTTTTTACTGCAATGCTTTTCGTCTTTGCCGCAAGTTCGGCACAGGAACAAATTATTATTTCGGGCAAAGTTATTGATGCCGATTCCAAGCGACCTGTTTCGAGTGTGAGTATCATCAACCCAAAAGCAGGTGTTACCAACGTATCGCTTACTGATGGAACCTTCCGCATCAACGCGCGCAAAACAGACACGCTTTTTCTCTTTCTGCCGGGCTATCAGACTGTGCGCTTTTCTGTTGCCGATTCTGTAAGTAAAGCGGAATATAACCTCACGCTTTATATGCAGATGTTTATTACCGAAGCCAAAGCTGTAATCATAAAACCTAAAAAAACATTAAGCCAGATTGAAGAAGAAAGAAAGAAGCTCGGGCAAACGCCACGCGAATTAGATCTGCCAAAAATCGAACCTTTCACCAGCCCCATCAGTGCCATCTATGATATGTTGAGCGATGAAACCCGCCAAAAGAAAAAGCTGCGCGGGCAAATGATTGAAGACAATCGCAGGCGTTTGTTCTACGCGCTGTTCGAGTATTACCGCGAGCAGGAAGTGATTGATATTCCCGAAGAGTATTACGACAGCTTTATCAATTATTGTCCCGACCTCGACATTGATTTCCTGAAGTATAACACCGACTACGAAATCACCCGCACGATAGTGGACAGATACAAACGCTACTCCCGATTTTCGGGTATTGTGAAGTAATCTAACGTGAACTCTGGAACAACATTTTTATAATAACCACATAGAAACATAGTTGTGATAAGATATTGGCAAGTTTGCGTCAGCAAACACTATATGTTTCTGAAATGGATTTAGCTGAAAAAGTAAAACGGCATCAGAAAAACATAGCTTTGATAGACACATAACCGTTAGAAATATCTACTAAAAACTATGTTTCTATGTGGTTTCAAGTGTTGAGAACATCCCGAACCCACGTTAATCTATGTAACCGCCACCTCTCTGCCTTCATTCAATTTTCTATTTTAGCCGCAAATGCAAACGGAACTAAAACTATACAACACGCTCAGTCGCGAAAAAGAAATTTTCAAGCCGCTCAATGCTCCTTTTGTAGGCATGTATGTGTGCGGACCAACCGTATATAACTTTGTGCATCTCGGCAACTGCCGCACCTTTGTTTCCTTCGATATTTTGTATCGCTACCTTTTGCACTTGGGCTACAAAGTACGCTATGTGCGCAACATTACCGATGCAGGTCATTTGGAAAGCGATGCCGATGCAGGCGAAGATAAAATTGCCATCCGCGCCCGCCTTGAGCAGTTGGAGCCGATGGAAATTGTGCAACGCTACACCGTTGATTTTCATAATGTGTTGAATCAGTTCAACACCCTGCCGCCAAGCATTGAGCCTACTGCAACGGGACATATTTTGGAGCAAATTGAAATGACACAAAAGATTTTTGAAAACGGTTATGCTTATGAAACAGATGATGCTATTTATTTTGATGTGGAGAAACTGGTAAAAGAATTTCCTTACGGAAAACTAAGCGGCAGAAATTTGGAAGACCTGCAAAACAACACCCGCGATTTAGACGGGCAGGACACTAAAAAAGGCAGGCTTGATTTTGCCCTGATGATTAAAGCAAAGCCAACGCACATCATGCAGTGGAGTTCGCCCTGGGGCAGGGTTTTCCCCGGTTGGCATTTGGAGTGCAGCGCCATGAGTGCAAAATATT
>CAZSEG010000009.1:3359-13709 GCA_964605875.1 uncultured Chitinophagaceae bacterium | reverse complement strand
AATGAATTTGATATTCACGGAGGCGGGATGGACTTAGTGCCTACGCACCACACCAACGAAATTGCGCAAAACGTGGCTTGCTGCGGCAAAGGTCCTGCGCGCTATTGGGTACACACCAACATGCTCACCGTCAACGGACAAAAGATGAGCAAAAGTCTTGGCAATTCTTTTTTGCCTGCCGAGTTGTTCAGCGGCAATCATAAATTGTTGGATAAAGGTTATTCGCCCATGAGTGTGCGCTTTTTTATGTTGCAGGCGCACTATCGCAGCACACTTGATTTCAGCAATGAAGCATTGCAGGCAGCCGAAAAAGGGCTTGCCCGATTGATGGCTGCTTACAAATTAATTGCAGGTTTAAAAACTGCTGCCGTTTCTACTTCAAACATTGGTGAATTGAAAACCAAAGTGTATGAAGCAATGAATGACGACCTGAACACATCCGTTGCCATCTCGCATTTGTTTGAAGGCGTGCGCATCATCAACAGCGTAAACGATGGAAAAGAAACCATCACCGAAGCTGATAAGCAAACCTTGCAAACGCTCTTTACTCAAATGATTTTTGATGTGTTTGGTTTAAAAGAAGAAGCCGCAGCCGACACTGCAAAAATGGATGCGCTGATGCAGGTAGTGTTACAAATACGTACCGAAGCTAAAGCCAAAAAAGACTTTGCCGCCTCCGATAAACTGCGCGATGATTTACTAAAAGCCGGCATACAGGTTAAAGATGGTAAGGAAGGAGCAAGTTGGAGTTTTGTGGGGTGAAATGTGTGAACTATTGTTTTACCATTTTCTTTTGCCGGAGTTTTCATTGCTCAACTGTTTCTGACATATAATCTACTCTCGCACCCTACATATTTTTCCTTCATCTATAATTGAAGTTTCAGATTTCTCAGTTTTATGTTTTAATGCTTCCCAATCCCCATTTTCTCCCACAAAACAGAATTTAGAGAATTTTTCTGCCACTTTTTGCCACGCATTTTTTGCTCAAAAGGGAGCTTTTAGACAATAAAACATCTTTTTCTTACACTTTTTGGATTCACATTGCTATTTAAAATCTGTGGAAAGCAGTTCATAAACCCCTATTCTCTGTTAGTATCCTGTCTATAAACCTGTGGAAAGCGATAAAATGTGGTTATCAACATAAAGTTTTTGCCCTCTAAATTGGCTGTAACAATTGCTATTGCTTGATTTTATCCTATTTCACAAAATGTTGAAAACTTTATGTCCATTTTAGTGGCATTAAATGGAAAAAAGTGGAAACAACTTATATTTTCGTGTCGTTAAATAAAAAATGGACAACTTCAGAGGACAGTTTAATTGCAACGTGGACGACAAAGGGCGTATCAAGCTCCCTGTGTTGCTGAAGTCGCAGTTCCCTGCCGAGGACGAAGGAAAGTTCATGCTCAAAAAAGGATTGGATGACTGCTTGGAGATTTACACGCTTGCGGGCTGGAAACTGGAGGAAGACAAGTTGCGCATGTTAGACCGCTACAATCCGATACACAGAAAATTCAGAGGGAAATTCACTGAGGGTTTAATTGAGTTGAGCTTGGATAGCTCCGACAGGCTTTTGGTGCCGAAAAGTTTGGTGCAATACATCCACAATGCACGCGAAGTAATCGTGAAGGGCGAATTGGATTGCATACAAATATGGGATGTGAAAGCCTTTGAAAGATTTATGGAAGGCGACCCGAGCGAAGTACACAATATGAGCATTGAAATATCGAAATATCTCGATGAGCAAAAAGCGAAAAAATAGCGCAAAGCCCGCGCAGTCGGGCGAAGCGAACTATCATATTCCCGTTCTTTTACATGAATGTATTGAAGCGTTGAGCATTGAGCCTGATGGCGTGTATGTGGATGTAACATTTGGCGGAGGGGGTCATTCGAGGGCGATTCTCGAAAGGCTTGGCGAAAACGGAAAGCTGATTGCTTTCGATCAGGATGCGGACGCGCGGCAAAATGCGATTGACGACAAACGCTTTCTGCTGATTCAGCAGAACTTCCGCCACCTGCAACGTTTTCTGCGCGTGGAAGGCATCAAAGAAGTGGACGGAATCCTTGCCGATTTGGGCGTAAGCTCTTACCAGTTCGACACGGCAGAAAGAGGTTTCAGCTATCGCTTTGAAGGCGCGTTGGATATGCGCATGAACGCAAATGCAGGCAAATCCGCAGCCGAAATTCTGAACCAGTATTCAGCTAATGAACTGCAAAGAATTTTTGGCGAATACGGTGAAGTGCGCAACGCAAAAACGCTGGCTGAAAAAATTGTTGAAACGCGCGCGCAACAACGGTTTGAAAGCATTGCCGATTTGATTTCGGTGTGTGAAAGCGTGATGAAAGGCGAGCGGCATCGCTACTTGGCGCAGGTGTTTCAGGCATTGCGCATTGAAGTGAATGATGAGTTGGAAGCCTTGAAAGAAATGTTGCAGCAAAGCGCAAAAGTGTTGAAAAAAGGAGGCGTGCTGGCGGTTATCACTTTCCATTCTTTGGAAGACAGGTTGGTGAAAAACTTCATGCGCAGCGGAACGTTCGGTGATGAATATGTGAAGGATGATTTCGGAAATATTCAAAGGTTGTTTGAATTGAAAAACAAAAAACCGATTGAAGCAAAACAGGAAGAATTAAACAGAAATAAAAGAGCGCATTCGGCAAAATTGAGAGTGGCGGTGAAGTTGTAAAGATTTCTAAGGTCACAAATTGTGACCTTTAAAACAGGTAAAAAAACTTGATGTCACAATTTGTGATATCAAGTTATGGCTAAATAAATAGAATAAAAATGGCTAAAACAGCTACAAATGCTTTGAAGCTTACAGACGACCTGATAGTCAGCAAAATCTACTTTTTGCGTGATGAAAAGGTAATGCTGGATAGGGATTTGGCAGAGTTGTACGGAGTTTCTACAAGAACTTTAAATCAGGCAGTAAAAAGAAATATAGAACGGTTTCCCTCTGATTTTATGTTCCAGTTGAGCAATAGCGAGTTTGAATCTCTAAGATCACAAATTGTGATTTTAGAAAAAGAAAATGAATCTGAAAACTTGATATCGCAAAATGCGATATCAAATTGGGGAGGGGTAAGAAAAAACCCTTATGCTTTCACCGAACAAGGTGTAGCAATGCTTTCAAGTGTTTTGAAAAGCCCAACGGCAGTAAAAGTAAATATTCAAATCATCCGAATTTTCACCCGAATGAGGAAGATGCTGTTAGCTCATGGCGAGTTGATGCTGAAATTGGAAAAGATGGAAAAAGATGTTTCCGAAAACAAAGGGGACATAAAAGTAATTTTTGATTATCTGAAAGAATTACTCAATCCGCTACAACCCGAAAGAACAAAAATCGGATTCAAAGTTAGCAGTAATGAAAAGAAGAAAACTGAAAGTAAAAGACAAGCAAAAAATAATTTGAATAAAAAGACAAAAGCTAATACATAATGAGTCGCTAACTCCCCTCTCCATCGGAGAGGGGTTGGGGGTGAGGTTAAAAACGGAAATTATGAGGTATCGCATTTTGCGATACCTCAAAAAAACATCAACTGACAATGGAAAACGAAAAAGAAACCGAAAACAAAAAAGACTTCTCGCTCGCGGGCTTGCTGCGCAAAGCCGATGCCGCAGGCGAGATGGGTTTCATGCAACTGTTTACGCACCTGCCTTTTGTGCTGTTTCTGGTAGTGCTGGCGGCATTGCACATCGCCAACAGCCACCTTGCCGAATCCTATATGCGTGAAATATCAGCCAAAGAAAAGCAGGCGCAGCAAATGCGTTGGGAGTATCTCTCAACCACTTCGGGAATGATGAAGCAGAGCAAGCAAAGTTCGGTAGCGGTTTTGGTTGAAAATCAGGGATTGAAACCCTTGCGCGTACCACCAATAATTGTTGAAAGCCCCCAAACCCCCGAAGGGGAGTTATAGACGTGAGATATGAGATATGAGACACGAGATAATTCAGCGGCTTTAGCCGCTTTAAAAAATAAAATTCCATTGGTCAAAACAGCCTGTGGTTTTAACCACAGATAAAAATTGATAAATTAAAAACAGACAGAGTATGAAACCAAGAATTTCAGTATTGACATTAGGAGTATCAGACTTGGAAAAGTCGGTTGAATTTTATCGGGACGGACTTGGATTATCAACAGAAGGAATTATCGGAAAGGAATTTGAATATGGCGCTGTCGCATTTTTTGACTTGCAAAGTGGCGTGAAGTTAGCGCTTTGGTCAAGAAAAAGCATAGCAAACGACACAGGTATGCCTCTGCAAAATCCTTCTTCATTAGAATTTACTATTGGACATAATGTTGTCAGTAAAGAAGAAGTAAATGCGGTAATGGAACTTGCCGAAAAAGCAGGAGCAAAAATTATTAAACCTGCGGCAGACACTTTTTGGGGTGGTTATGCAGGTTATTTTCAAGACCCTGACGGACACCTTTGGGAAATAGTTTACAACCCAGATTTTATGCCTGAAGATTAAATAAAAAACGAGAACAACGCGCCTCTGCGAGAAAACAACATGAGCAAGAAATAAAAATAGATAAGAGAATCAGACGTGAGTTATAGAACATTTAAACAGACAGAGAAAACTCTTAAATGATGACAGAACTTAAAACAAAAAAGAACGACAGCAACATTGTTGATTTCCTAAACAGAGTTGATAATGAAGAAAGAAGAAAAGACTGTTTCCAACTTCTTGAACTGTTTGAACAATTGACTAATGAAACACCTAAAATGTGGGGAGCAAGCATTGTCGGATTTGGGAGTTACCACTACAAATATGACAGCGGACGTGAAGGCGACTGGTTTCTGACTGGCTTTTCACCAAGAAAACAAAACCTTACTATTTATATCACAGCAGGGTTCAGTGAATATGATGATATTATGCAGAGTCTCGGAAAGTATAAAACTGGCTCATCTTGTTTGTATGTAAAAAAGCTATCGGACATAGATATAGACAAACTAAAAATACTTGTTGTGAAATCTGTTGCCTTTATGAAGAAACGATATGAATAGAAAAAATAAAAACAAATAAAAAAAACGAGCAAAACAAATCTCTGTGTTCCCTGTGTTGCTCTGTGTGATATAAATAAAAAAAGAGAAATAAAAAATTGAAATCAGACAATTAAAATTTAATCGGACACTAACTCCCCTCTCCATCGGAGAGGGGTTGGGGGTGAGGTAACATGAGCAAAAAACAACAAATAGTAACACGCATCTACATCGGGTATTTATTTATCTGCATGGTAGGCATTGCTATTGTTGCGCGCGGCTTCTACCTGCAAACCTACAAAGGCGATTACTACATCAGCCTTGCCGATTCGCTCACCATTTTCCCGAAAAAAATTGAAGCCGAAAGAGGCAATATTTATGCGGCAGACGGCAGGCTGATTGCAACCACGCTCCCTGTTTTTGACGTGCGCATTGATTTCAAAACAACCTACGAGCACAAAGAAATTTTCGAGGCGAATGTGGATTCGTTTGCGCTGCTGATGAGCGCAACTTTTAAGGACAAATCGAAAGAGCAGTACCTGCGCGAATTGTGGCGCGAACGCAAAAAGAAAACGCGCTATTATTTATTGAAGCGCAACGTGAATTATGCCCTGATGAATGAAATGCGCAACTGGCCCTTATTTCGCGAAGGACAATACAAAAGCGGCTTGATTGCCGTGCAGGACAACAAGCGTTTGAAGCCTTTCGGATGGCTGGCGGAAAGAACCATCGGCTACACCAATAAAGCGCGTGGCGGTGCAGGTTTGGAAAAACGCTACGATACAGTGCTGACGGGCGTTCAGGGAAAAATATTGGTGCAAAAAATTTCAGGTGGCGTTACCATTCCTCTGGAATCTGCCGACAACATTGCGCCCAAGCCTGGCAAAGATATTTACACCACCATTGACATCGAATTACAGGACGTTGCCGAAGACGCGCTTTACCGCGCTTTGAAGCATCATGGCGCAGACCACGGATGCGTGGTTTTGATGGAAACTTCAACAGGAAAAATCCGCGCGATTGCAAATCTCGGTCGTGCGAAAGATTCTTCTTATTCCGAAAATAAAAACTACGCGGTTGGCGAAGCCGAAGCGCCAGGCTCAACCTTCAAATTAGCCACTGTTGCGGCATTGATGGAAGACGGTCATGTTTCTAACCAAACGCTTGTAAATCTTGGCGATGGCACGGCACAATTTTACAAGCGCACCATCAGAGACCACGGCAAGCCCGAAACGCCTGAAATGGAGTTGAAACGCGCGATTGAAATTTCGTCAAACGTTGCTGTTGCAAATCTTGCCAACCAATATTATACAAGCGCGAAGCAGCAGCTTTACAATCATTTTACCCGCTTCGGATTCACCGAAAAAATCAACATCGAAATTGATGGTGCAGCGCAGCCCGTGTTGCGCCCCGCAAGCAAGTGGGACGGCACTTCCGTTCCTTACCTTGCGCACGGATACGAATTGCAAATCACGCCTTTGCACACGCTCAATTTTTACAACGCAATAGCAAATAATGGCGTGATGGTGCAGCCCACCGTGATTGAAAAAATCACCGAATACAATCATACTATCGAATCGTTTGAAACCGTTGTGCTGAACGAAAAATTGTTTTCGCCACAAACGCTTGCCAACCTTCGCGTGATGCTTGAAGGCGTGGTGGAAAACGGCACTGCAAAAAACCTGAAAACCGACTACCTGAAAATTGCAGGCAAAACAGGAACGGCAAAAATTGCGCAGGGAAAAGAAGGCTACAAACGCGCGGTTTATCAGGCATCTTTTTGCGGCTACTTCCCTGCCGAAAACCCGCTCTACACCATGATTGTGGTCATCAATTCGCCATCGCAAAACGGCTACTACGGCAACGTGGTTGCGGGAATGATTTTCCGCGAAGTGGCTGACAAGGTTTATTCAAAATCGTTGAAGATGCAGAAGCCCGTGCAGCAGCTTGTGGCATCGAAAGAAAATCCCGTTGCCGAAAAAGGTTTTGCGCAGGATATGAAAACGCTTTACGCGCATCTCGGCAACAAGGTAAACAGCGTGAGCAGCGATTATGCAACGGTGAACAGAACCGAAAAAATGGTGGTGCTGAACGAAAAAGAATTTGCGGATAACGTGATTCCCGATGTGGTGGGAATGGGCTTGAAAGACGCGCTGTATTTGCTCGAATCAAACGGATTGAAAGTGTCGGTAATTGGAAAAGGAAAAGTGAAAAATCAGAGCCTGAAAGCGGGCGATCCGATTATTAAAGGAACTCAAATCATCATCGAACTTTCATAGTGAAACAACTCAACGCTTTGCTTGGTGGAATTGAAATTTTGCAGCTTGTCGGCAACGAAAAAGCGCGGGTAAATGCGTTGCAGTTAGATTCGCGCAAAGTGCAGTCGGGCGATTTGTTTGCAGCCATTTCAGGTACGCAGACAGACGGGCATCAATACATTCAGCAGTGCATTGAAAAAGGAGCATCGGTTATTCTTTGCGAAAAAATTCCTGCGAAAATTTCTGTAAGCGTAACATACGTTCGGGTGAAAGACAGCAGCCGTGCGCTTGGAATTTTAGCCGCAAATTTTTACGACAATCCTTCGCAAAAATTAAAGCTGGTTGGCGTAACGGGAACGAACGGAAAAACATCGGTTGCTACTCTGTTGTTTCGCTTGTTCAGAGCATTGGGAAAAAATGTCGGATTGCTTTCCACCGTGCAGAATCAAATCAATGAAAAAGTGATTCCCGCAACGCACACAACGCCCGATGCCACCGGCTTGAATGCCCTGATAAACCTTATGGTTCAGGCGGATTGCGAATATTGTTTCATGGAAGTAAGCTCTCATGCGGTTCATCAAAATCGTATCACAGGATTGCATTTTACAGGCGCGGCTTTCACCAACATCACGCACGACCATCTCGACTATCACGGAACGTTTGACAACTACATAAAAGCCAAGAAAAAATTCTTTGATGAATTGCCTGCAACGGCTTTCGCCATCATCAATGCTGACGACAGAAACGGTAATGTGATGCTGCAAAATACGGCTGCAAAAAAATACGGCTACTCGCTGAAAACGCCTTCGGAATTTAAAGCGAAAATCATTGACAACAACATCACGGGCTTGCAGTTAGACATCAACGGTCAGGAAGTGCACACGCGCCTGATAGGAATGTTCAACGCCTATAATATTCTGTTGGTGTATGCGATTGCAACTTTGCTGGGCGAAGAAAAAAATGAAACGCTGCGCATACTTTCATCGCTTGCTCCGCCCGATGGAAGGTTCGAGAAAATCATTTCTTCAAAGGAAAATATTACGGGCATTGTGGATTACGCGCACACGCCCGATGCGCTGAAAAATGTGATGCACACCATCAACGCGGTGCGCAACGGCAACGAACAACTGATTTCTGTTGTGGGCTGCGGTGGCAACCGCGATGCGGCAAAGCGTCCGCTGATGGCGATGATTGCTTCTAAATTTTCCGACAAAGCGATTTTCACTTCCGACAATCCGCGCAACGAAGACCCCAATGAAATCTTAAAGCAGATGAACGAAGGTGTTCCCGCTCCCGAAAAAAAGAAAGTAATCACCATAGCTGACCGAAGAGAAGCGATTCGCACGGCTTGCTCTTTAGCACATAAAAACGACATCATTTTAATAGCAGGAAAAGGGCATGAGAAGTATCAAGAGATAAATGGCATAAAGCATGAGTTTGATGATAAGAAGGTGTTGAGGGAAGTGTTTGAGGAATTTGAGAAATAAATTGATTAACGATTTGAGATTAACGATTGAAGATTAGCGAAGTATCAGAGAGCAGAAATAGAATGAATTGACTAACGAATAAATAAAAGTAGAATAACAATGAACAAGTACGACCTTAATGAACGATTGATTGATTTTGCAGTAATGGCAATCAATATAGTTGATGCTTTGCCCAATACAAAAGCGGGCAATCATCTTGGCGGACAGTTTGTGCGTTCAGGAACATCACCAGCACTTAATTACGGAGAAGCTCAGTCAGGAGAATCAAGAAAAGATTTTATACATAAAATGCAAGTATCTCTTAAAGAGCTAAGGGAGAGCATGAATGCGATAAAAATTATCAGAAAGGCAAAATTATTGAAAGCTGAAATTGGGCTGGATACTGCCGAAAAGGAGTGTAATGAGTTGATTTCAATATTCGTTAAAAGTATTTCTACGGCAAAGAAAAATGATAAGGGACAATAGGAATATGATGAGGCTGCATTACTTCTTAATTCAAAAATCGTTAATCGTTAATCGTTAATCAAAGACGTTCAATGTTGTATTATTTCTTCAGATGGCTTGATGTTCAATACGATATTCCAGGTGCGGGATTGTTCAACTACATTTCATTCCGTGCGGCAATGGCAATTCTATTGTCGCTGTTGATTTCTCTCGTTTATGGAAAAAATATTATAGCATTTCTCAGAAGAAAACAAATTGGTGAAACCATACGCGAGCTTGGATTAGAAGGCGAAAACAGCAAGAAAGGAACACCGACAATGGGCGGCTTAATCATCTTGGGCGCGATTGTTGTTCCAACATTCTTGTTTGCAAAATTGGAAAACGTTTATGTGATTTTAATGCTCATCACAACGGTGTGGCTCGGCTTCATCGGCTTCATGGATGATTACATCAAGGTGTTCAAAAAAGATAAGCGCGGGCTTGCGGGAAGGTTCAAAATTTTCGGTCAGGTGGTGTTGGGAATTATTGTGGGCAGCGTGCTTTACTTCAACAGTCATGTAGTGATTAAGGAAGAAATTCCGCAGGGCGAAGTTTACAAATACGACAGCGATGAAATCACAAAAATCACGGACGACAACGGTGAAGTTCATTACATGAAAACCGAAAAAGCGCCCGTTACCACGCTGCCTTTCATCAAAAATCACGAAATTGATTATTCGTTTTTCATCTGCTGGATTGATAAAAGCTGGTGCAAATATTCGTGGTTGGTTTTCATCCCGATTGTAATTTTCATCATCACCGCAGTGAGCAATGGCGCGAACCTCACCGATGGCATTGACGGCTTGGCGACAGGCACTTCGGCAATCGTGGGCGCAACTTTGCTGGTGTTCGCTTACGTTTCGGGCAACATCATTTTTGCCGATTACCTCAACATCATGTACATCCCCAACGCAGGCGAGCTTGTAATTTTCTGCGCTGCGTTTGTGGGCGCGTGCGTGGGCTTTTTGTGGTACAACGCTTTCCCCGCGCAGGTGTTTATGGGCGACACAGGTTCGCTTGCTTTGGGCGGCATCATTGCAACGCTTGCGCTGTGCGTACGCAAAGAATTACTGATACCCGTGATGTGCGGAATTTTTTTAATCGAAAACCGACTTTTTGAAAGACGCTAAAATATGTAAACA
>CAZSEG010000009.1:0-3349 GCA_964605875.1 uncultured Chitinophagaceae bacterium | reverse complement strand
GAAAACCTGAGTGTGATGATTCAGGTGGGATATTTCAAATACACGAAGAAAAAATTTGGCGAAGGGCGCAGAGTGTTTTTGATGAGTCCGCTGCATCATCATTATCAGAAAATGGGATTGCACGAAAGTAAGATTGTGAGCCGCTTTTGGATTGTGGGAATCATGCTTGCGGTATTGACGATTGTAACGTTAAAAATCAGATAAAAAACTTGAGGTCGCAAAATGCGACTTCAAGATGAAACAAAAAATAAAATGCAAAAACGAATAGCAATTCTTGGTGGTGGTGAAAGCGGAGTGGGAACCGCTTTGCTTGCTGCGAAGCATGGCTATGACGTTTTTGTGAGTGACGGAGGAACTATCAAGCCAAAATATGAGCAGGTTTTAAAGGAAAACAACATTGCTTTTGAAAGCGGAAAACATACAGAGGCTTTGATTCTGAATGCCGATGTGGTGATGAAAAGTCCTGGCATTCCGCACAAAGCGGCTATCGTGAAAAAGCTGAAAGAAAAAGGCGTGCGCATCGTGAGCGAAATGGAATTTGCAACGCCATTCACCAACGCGCAAATCATTGGTATCACAGGCTCTAACGGCAAAACAACCACCACCGCTTTGACATACCACATCATGAAAAATGCAGGCTTGAAAGTGGGGCTTGGCGGCAACATCGGCAAGAGCTTTGCGTGGCAGGTGGCAACGGAAAATCACGATTTCTATGTGCTGGAAATTTCGAGCTTCCAGTTGGATGATATTCAGACTTTCCGCCCGAATGTTTCGGTGCTCACCAACATCACGCCAGACCATTTAGACCGCTACAATTATGAGCTTCAAAATTATGTGGAAGCGAAATTCAACATAGCGAAATACCAAACCGAAAGCGACTATTTCATCTATTGTGCCGATGATGAAATAACGATGCAAAACATCAGTCGCTACCCCGTGAAGGCGCAAAAAATTCCATTCAGCTTTTTCGATAAAGGATATGCTGAAGGCGGCTTTGTAAAAAACGAAACAATAATAATTAATCACCAAAAATCTCAGTTCACCATGAGTACATCAGAATTAGGCATCAAAGGACGCCACAATGTTTACAATTCATTAGCAGCAGGAATTGTAGCGAACGTTTACGGCTTGCGGAAAGAAGAAATCCGTCAGAGCCTGAGCGATTTTAAATCGTTGGAGCATCGCTTAGAAAGCGTTACCAAAGTCAGGGGCGTAGAGTTCATCAACGACTCGAAAGCCACTAACGTAAACAGCACGTGGTACGCGCTCGAAAGCATGAGCAAACCCGTAATCTGGATTGCGGGCGGTATTGACAAAGGCAACGATTATTCGGTGCTTGTGCCGCTCGTGCAGAAGCGCGTGAAGGCGTTGATTTGCCTTGGCGAAGACAACACGCCACTGCATTCGGCTTTCGGCAGAAGCGTGGACATCATGGTAAACACAAGCAACATGCGCGATGCGGTACAGATGGCTTACCGCCTCGGCAGCCCTGGCGATGTGGTATTGCTTTCGCCTGCCTGCGCTTCGTTTGACTTGTTTGAAAACTTTGAAGACAGGGGAAGGAAGTTTAAGGATGAGGTGATAAAACTTTGAGAATAGAACACTGATTTGGGTATGATTTTTATGATTGGTAAGGTTGGATGTTTCACAGAGAAAATCTCTGCGCGTTTCTCCGACAGTGCCGATTCGTATAGCATAGATTAAGCCATAGATATTCCTTTACAGAAGATTATTAAAACCCTGCAACAGAATGGTCAAAACTAACCAAACAGCATTAAGCGATAAGATAATCGGTCTGATAGAACAGGCTCGGACAGGAATTGCCAAAGCAGCCAATACTGCAATGGTTGTTACCTACTTTCATATCGGCAAGCTGATTGTAGAAGAATTGCAAGAGGGCGAAGACCGTGCTGCTTATGGAAAACAGTTGCTCAAACAAACATCTGAACGGTTGACCAAACATATCGGAAAAGGATTTTCAGTGCAAAATCTGGAACGAATGCGGAATTTCTTTCTCACTTACTCTGCCTCAAAAGAGTTGAGAAATACAGCCGTTTTCCAAAAATCCTCAAACGCTTTGAGGAAATCTGTTGCGAATGAAAAATCCTCAAACACGTTGAGGATTTTTGATGAAGATGTTGTTTTCCTGCCGATTAGTTGGTCGCATTACCTGTTTTTACTGCAAATAAAAAATGAGGAAGAAAGGCAATTCTACGAAATAGAAACCTTTCACAACAACTGGAAACTTGACGAACTAAAACGGCAATATAACACAGGATTGTACGAACGACTGGCTTTGAGCAAAGACAAAAACGAAGTATTGCGTTTGGCAAAAGAAGGTCAGGCAATACAGCAACCCAAAGATTTGCTGAAGGAACCTTACATACTCGAATTTTTAGGTTGGGAAGAAAAAAGCGTTTATTCCGAAACCGATTTGGAAAAAAGCATCATTGACAAAATTGAGCAATTTATGCTTGAACTCGGTAAGGGTTTCTTTTTTGGCGGACGGCAACAGCGTTTTACTTTTGATGAAGAACATTATTTTGTGGACTTGATTTTTTACAATCGTCTTTTACAATGCTTTGTACTGATTGACCTTAAAATTGGCAAACTCACACATCAGGATTTGGGGCAAATGCAGATGTATGTCAATTACTACGACCGCTATGTAAAACAGGAAAACGAGAATCCGACCATTGGTATTATCTTGTGTAAAAACAAAAACCAAAATCTGGTAGAAATCACATTGCCCGAAGAAAACAAACAAATTTTTGCTTCCAAGTACAGCACTGTTTTACCCGAAAAAACAGCATTGAAAGCGCTATTGGACAACACTGATGAAATTGATTAGAAAGCAGATTTAATTAAACGACAATAAAAACGAACAATAATCATAAAAATCATACTAATCAGCGTTCCATTTTTTAATCAATTAAAATCAACAAGATGATACAAGTGTTTCGTTTTCTGCAAGGCGACCGCCTGATTTGGCTGGTGGTGTTTATGCTCATTGCATTTTCGATGCTGGGCATTTACAGTTCCACCAGCACGCTTGCATTTCGTATGCAGGGCGGCAACACGGAATATTATGTGATGAAGCAATTTTTTTATGTGATGATTGGCTTGGCGTTGATGTTTGTAACGCATCTGGTGGACTATCGTTACTACTCGCGTATTGCACAGGTGCTTTGGGTGATTTGTATTCCGCTGCTCATTTATACTATGTTTTTCGGCACTGAAATCAACAGCGCAAACCGTTGGATAACCGTGCCTTTGGTGGGTTTAACTTTTCAAACTTCCGACCTTGCAAAGCTCGCACTCATCATGTATCTGGCGCGGCAACTGAGTT
>CAZSEG010000008.1:0-44564 GCA_964605875.1 uncultured Chitinophagaceae bacterium | reverse complement strand
GCTGCCCGTGAAAAAGGGCAGCTCATCGGGCTTTAAATTGAAATCAACGGCAAAAGATTCCTGCTTGTATTGCTCCTGTTCCAAACGCTCGGCAAACCTGCCCACTAATTTTTGCAGATGCGCATACACCGACACATAACCATTGGTGTGGGTGATGTAAACCGCTTTGCCGTAGCCGCTTCCGCTGATGTTGATGCGGCTGACATAACCATCGGCAACCGAGTAAATATTTAAACCTTCCTGCTGATTGGTGCGAATGTCCAGCCCTGTGTGAAAATGCAACCTGCGCGGCTCGCCAAAGTTGCCCGCCAGCGAAATGGGAATGTCCACCGGAGAGCGAAAATCTTCGGTTGGAAATACAGGCAAAGGCTCGTTGATTATTTGCGGCTGTTGAGCGGGTTGATTGATGAGCGTAACAAGATATATCAGCAAAGCCTTCATTGAAATCAGTTCGTGTTTTAATGCGCTGCAATAAAAACAAACTGACAACTAAAACTGAACCTTGTTTTGCAACAGTTGTATTTAATTATCTATTTAACTGCTCACTTGCTTTGCCTCCTTAGCAGAAGCGGGTTTGTTGCCCGCAGGCTCTCTGCGCACCACGCGCGCCATCAGTTCGGCTTCACACACCATTTTGTTACCTACAAATGCGGTGCCTTTCATTTCTACAATGCCTCTGCGCACAGGCGCAAGCAGTTCCATTTTTAATAAAAGCGTATCGCCCGGCAATACTTTCTGTTTGAATTTGGCTTTATCAATTTTCAAAAAGTAAGTATCGTAGTTTTCGGGGTCGGGGTATTCGCGCAGTACCAAGATGCCGCCCGTTTGCGCTAATGCTTCAATCTGCAACACGCCCGGCATTACAGGGTTATCGGGAAAGTGTCCCTGAAAAAACTCTTCGTTGAAGGTTACGTTTTTCACACCCACCACTTCGCGCTCGGTGAGCTTGATGATTTTGTCCACCAAAGCAAATGGGTAGCGATGCGGCAAAGTCTTTTTTATCTGCACCGAATCATAAATCGGTTGTGCGTTTACATCATACTCAGGCGCGTCATCCTGCATACGCGCTTTTTTGATGTAGGCTTTTATCTTTTTCCCAAACTCAACATTGGATTTGTGTCCCGGGCGCGTGGCAATAATCTGCGCATTGAAAGGAATGCCTATCAAAGCCAAATCACCAACAATATCCAACAGCTTATGGCGCGCAGGCTCGTTGGGGTGGCGCAGCTTTACGTTGTTCAAGATACCTTCTTCCACCACCGTGATGTCGGGTTTTTCAAAAATTGTGGCAAGGCGTTCAATCTCTTTTTCATCAATTTGTTTGTCAACCACCACAATGGCATTGTTTAAATCGCCACCTTTTATCAAGCCTGCATCAAACAACATTTCTAATTCATGTAAAAAGCAAAACGTGCGGCTGCCCGCAAATTCCTTTTTGAAATCGGCAAGGTTATCTAACGAAGCGTGTTGCTGCCCGAGCACCGGAGATTTGTAGTCAATCATTGCCGTAACGCGGTAGCGGTCGCTGGGCATGGCAAGCATTTCAACACCCGAGTCTTTATCAATGTAGGAAATAGGATGGCGCAATTCAAAGGTTTCGCGAAACTCGTTTTGCTCCTGAATGCCTGCTTTTTCAAATGCTTCAATATAGGGCTGCGAACTTCCGTCCATGATGGGGATTTCCATGCCGTTGAGTTCAATCAGTAAGTTATCAATCTGCAAACCGAGACAAGCCGCCATCAGGTGCTCAACGGTGGCGATTTTCACACCGTTTTTATCTAAAGTGGTGCCGCGTTCAACGCTCACCACCAAATCAATATCGGCAGGCACAACGGGCTTTTCGGGCAGGTCAATACGCTGAAATTTGATGCCGTGGTTGGGCGCTGCGGGAAGAAAATTTAAAGTAACTGTTTGCCCTGTATGCAAGCCGACTCCGCTAAGAGAAAAGGCTTTTTTGATTGTTTGCTGGTTGGTTGAAGTCATTCCTGTAATTAAGATTTCAAATAGTTTCTATGGTTGGAAAATGTATGATTATTATTTTTTCTGAACACAAAACACACCCCTAACCCCTCTCAAGAGGGGAACAACAGCCAATATTCAAATCAGTTCCTAATAATTTCATCCTGCAAAAGTATTGATATTTTAATAGTTGATTAGGATTGTTGTTATTCATGGTAGCGGACAAATCTTAATGGCTCATCCATTAAAACATCCAAAGTCAATTCAATATCTTTTCCGTTGGCAAGAAAATGTACGCGCAATTCGCTTTGGGGCGGATTGGTTTTTATACATGAATTACAGAAAATTTCCGCTTTTGAAACACAACTTTTACAAGCTAACCATGCGTTTAATGCTTCCAGTTTTTCATCACTGTTTTTGTTCTTATTTATCGTTTTCAGAAAGTCGTTCATAACAGTTCTTGTTGAATCGAAATGTTCGCTATTGACGTAGGAACAAAAAGCATTTTCATCTAAACAAACAGCCACATCTTTTTTACATCCCGTAAAAAATAAAGAAACAATACCTGCCCAAAATATCACTAATAAAACGTTGTGTTTTGCTTTCATTTTTTATGCGTTTACTTTAATCATTTCCCGTCTGATTTCTGACCTCTGATTTCTATTATCTGTTTCTCCAATTGCGCAATTTTCTTTATCAATTCCGGCAATTGTTTAAGGGCTGCGAGCTGGCGATAATGTTCGCGGGCATCAATAGCAGGTGTACCCGAAAATCCTTTATTCGGTGTGTCAATGTTTTTTATCACCGCAGCCTGTGCCTGAATCTTTGTGCCATCGGCAATTACCAAATGCCCTGTGATGCCAACCTGTCCGCCAATCATATTGCTTTTGCCAATCTTGGTGCTGCCCGAAACGCCCGCCATGGCAGCCATCACGGTGTTTTCGCCCACTTCAACATTGTGCGCAATCTGAATCAGGTTGTCGAGCTTCACACCATCTTTAATATGTGTTGAACCAAGCGTTGCTTTATCAATGCAGGTGTTGGCGCCAATCTCCACATCGTTGCCGAGAATTACATTGCCTACATGATGAATTTTTTGAAAAGTGCCATCGGGTTGCGGTGCAAAACCAAAACCATCGGAACCAATTACAGCGCCCGCCTGAATGATGCAACGTTTACCGATTTTGCAATCGTTGTAAACCTTTACGCCTGCATACAAAATTGTATCATCATCCACCGTGCAGTTGTCGCCAATAAAAACGTGCGGATAGATTTTTACGTTGTTGCCGATAGTTACATTGCTGCCAATGTAGGCAAAGTCTGCAATGCTAACGTTTTCGCCATAGGTAGAGCTTTCGCCAATTCTGCTCCACTCGGCAATGCCGGTTTTGCTCTTTCCGTTTTGGCTGTAAATGGCAAGCAGTTTTGAAAGGCTTGAATACGGGTCGGCAACGCGAATAATTGCTTTCACCTTTGTGCTGGAAACAGTGAGCGTTTCGTTTACAATCAGCGCGCCTGCCGTTACGCTATCGGCAAAAACTTCATATTTAGGATTGCTGATAAAGGTAAGCGAAGCGCCATCGGCTTCTTCGATTTTTGCCAGTTTGGTAACAACCGCATCGGGGTTGCCTTCTAATTTTCCGTTCAGTGCATCACAAATCTGTTGCGCAGTATATTGCATAGTCAGTAATTAACTTTGTGGCTTAAACGTATTTTTGAAAAAATATTGTGTGGTGGTAAAATATCTCGCAGAGGCGCGGAGGACGCAGAGGAAAAACTCAGATTTGTCATGCTGACGAAGGAAGCATCCTTCAAGGTAGATTCACCCTTGAAGGATGTCTCGTTCCTCGACATGACAACAGCCGAGTAGTCACCTGAACTTGTCGTTTTTAAATTTTCCAACCTCATTCTCTATACACCTTTGATAACCTTCGGATAACACACATAATACTTGACGACCCTTTCGCTCACAACGGTTGCCTCCAGATGTTCAGAAACATTGGAAGCATTGCGCACCACGCCATCGCTGCCCAATATTTTTATCATATCTTCTTTGGTATTGTAAGCGTGATTATAGGTAGAATCCGTAAACACAAATCCATTCGCATCTTCTTCGCTGATGTTCCATCTTTCGGCTACATTTTTTCTTAAAGCAGTGAGGTAATTTTCATCAATCGGATGATTGTGTAATTCAATCTTAAACAAGTGGCGATTCAAAATTGCTTCGCACAATTTGCTTAACAACACATCGCTGTGAAACTGCCATTCTTTCAATGCAGCAAACACATCCACATCATCTAAAAGTGAGAAGTATTCGATGGCTTCATCAGAGTTGGCAAAATCTTCTGCCGATATATTTTTATGCAGAAAATAATTCAACGGCTTTGAGCAGGGAAGCTCTTCGCCCTGCATGGAAAGTTGCTTGGCGCGTTCAATAGTTTTGATGAGCATTTGCTCTACACACAACACAGTTTTGTGCAGATACACCTGCCAGTACATCAGCCTGCGCGAAATGATAAATTTCTCGATAGAGTAAATTCCCTTTTGCTCAATCACCAGTTCATCGTTCATCACATTCATCATTTCTATGATGCGGTCGTAGCTGATGATGCCTTCGTTTACACCTGTAAAAAAACTGTCGCGGGTTAGGTAGTCGAGCCTGTCCACATCCAACTGCGATGAAACCAATTGATGCAAAAAACGTTTGGGATAAGTGTCTTCAAAAATTTGAATGGCGGTGTCGAGCTTACCCTCAAAATGTTGATTCAGTTTTTTGAAATATATGCGCGAAATGCTTTCGTGATTTACGCCCGGTATCAAACATTTTTCGAGCGTGTGCGAAAACGGTCCGTGACCAATATCGTGCAACAAAATGGCAATTGACGCGCCCAATTCTTCTTCTTCCGAAATGGCAATTCCTTTTATTTTAAGAATAGAAATTGCCTTGCGCATTAAATGAAAAGCCCCCAACGCATGGTGAAAGCGCGTGTGCAGCGCGCCCGGGTAGATGTAGTCGCTCAAGCCCAATTGCTTAATCCTGCGCAAACGCTGAAAATAGCGATGCTCTACAATATCGAAAATGAGTTCGTGCGGAATGGTGATGAAACCATACACAGGGTCGTTAAATATTTTGCGCTTGTTCAAGTGAATTGCAGTTAAAACGCGGCAAAGAAAACAAATAGTAGAGATGTGGGGCGCGAGATGTGAGATTGGAGAGCAGGCGAAACAAAAAAAGCGACTCCGTCAGAAAACGAAGCCGCCTTATCCACCCAATTCCACATAAACTATGGATTTCAATAACGTTTGAAACTGCCGGATGTTTAAAGCCGGCAGGAGGATTTTATATGTTTTAACAAAATTGATTTCGAGGCTCAGAGAAACTTATCCAAATCCGCCACTTTCAAATCAACGGTTACTTGCTTTATTTCCTGTTCGTTGGCGCGTTGGCAAATCAAAAGCACATCGCCCGTGTCAATCACACACAAGCCTTCAATGCCCTGCACCACCACCAATTTTTCATCGGGTGTCATAATTACATTGTTACGCGCGTCATACACTTTCACGTTGTTGCCCTGCACGGCATTACCTAGATAATCTTTTTCATAAACCTCATACAAAGAATCCCAAGTGCCTACATCACTCCAGCCAAAATCTGCGGGAATGGTGTAAACATTATTCGCTTTTTCCATCACGCCATAATCAATAGATATATTGGTTACCTCCGAATAGGCGCGCTCGATAAATTTTTTCTCTTTGGATGTGTTGTAAACTTTTGCTCCGTCTTCAAACGCATCAATCACTTCGGGCAAATGTTTGTGTAATGCTTTCAGAATGGTTTTTGCCCGCCAAACAAACATACCCGAGTTCCACAAAAAATCTCCGCTTGCCAAAAAGGTTTTTGCAATATCCAATGAAGGTTTTTCGGTAAAAGTTTTCACTTTATGAAAACCCTCGTCTTCTTCTTTTTCCAAATACTGAATGTAGCCGTAGCCCGTAGAAGGCTTTGTCGGTTTCACGCCAATCGTAACCAACACATCTTGTTTGTTTGTAAACGCCAAACACTTGCGCAAAATGCGTATGTATTTATCATTTTCAAGAATCAGTTGGTCGGATGGCGTGATAACAATACTTGCTTCTTTATCAATTGCGGCAATTCTGTCGCAGGCGTAAGCAATACATGGCGCGGTGTTTCTGCGCACAGGTTCTTTCAAAATATTGCCCGAAGGAATCTGCGGCAACTGTTCTTTCACCAAGCCTTCGTAAATATCAGCCGTTACCACAAAAACATTTTCGGGCGGGCAGACCGTTTGCAATCGTTCGTAAGTGAGTTGCAAAAGCGTTTTACCTACGTTAAGAATATCTAAAAACTGCTTTGGCTTTGCGGTGCGGCTTTGGGGCCAAAAGCGGCTGCCTATTCCGCCCGCCATGATTACAACGTAGGTATGACTCATGCGTTTTATTTATCTTTCTTTTTGAGAAGCGGGCGCAAAAGTAACGCTTCTTTATTTGCGCGAAAATTTTAATTTCGGCATCCTTTTAAAAATGGCGTTTCAAAACAGTTTTCAATAATGTTTTGGCGATAACAAAAAAATAACTATAAATTCAGCAATTAAAATATAGCAATATGCGCGTAGAAGAAATATCACTCACCGATGCCCTGCAGGAAAACTTTGGGTTCAATACTTTCAAAGGCAATCAGGAAGAAATTATCCGTTCGGTTTTAGCCGGAAAAGATACTTTGGTTTTGATGCCGACAGGCGGTGGCAAGTCGCTTTGTTACCAGTTGCCCGCTGTGGTGCAGGAAGGTGTGGCTATCATTATTTCGCCATTGATTGCCCTGATGAAAAACCAGGTGGATTTGATGCGCAACTATTCCGATAATAATGAAATTGCGCACTTCCTCAATTCTTCGCTGAACAAAACGCAGAAAACGCAGGTAATAAAAGATGTGCATGACGGCAAAACCAAGTTGCTGTATGTGGCTCCCGAAACCTTGAACAAACAGGAAACGGTAGAAATTTTTACGGAGGTAAAAATAAGTTTTGTTGCGGTGGACGAAGCGCACTGTATTTCGGAGTGGGGACACGATTTTCGCCCGGAGTACCGCAGAATACGGGAAATTATTGACCAGTTGGGAACCAAAATTCCGGTGATGGCTTTAACGGCAACTGCCACGCCAAAAGTGCAAAGCGATATTGTAAAAACTCTGGCATTGGAGAAGCCGAACATATTCATGTCGAGCTTTAACAGAACTAATCTTTACTACGAAATCCGCACCAAAAAAACACCGACTTTAGCCAACCGGAATTTAATTCAGTTTGTAAAACAACGCCCCGGCAAAAGCGGAATTATTTATGTAATCAACCGCAAAACTGCCGATGATTTGGCAAGTATTTTGCGCGTGAACAATGTAAAAGCAGATGCCTATCACGCAGGTTTGGATACTAAAAAACGCGCAGGTATTCAGGATGCTTTTTTGATGGAGGAAATTGATGTGATTGTTGCCACCATTGCATTTGGAATGGGTATTGACAAGCCGGATATTCGCTACATCATTCACTACGACATTCCTAAATCGTTAGAAAATTATTATCAGGAAACAGGTCGCGCGGGTCGCGATGGCATGGAAGGCGAGTGCATTACTTATTTCAGCTATAAAGATATTTCCAAACTTGAAAAACTGTTGCGCGACAAATCGGTTGCAGAGCGCGAGCGCGGTTTGCAATTGGTGAATGAAACGGTTGCGTATATTGAAGATTCCGGCTGCCGCAGAAAGTTCCTGTTGCATTATTTTGGTGAAGAATTTGGGCAGGATAATTGCGGAGGTTTGTGCGATAACTGCCGCCATCCTAAAGATAAATTAGAAGTTCAGCAACACGTTCAGCAGGCATTGAAAGTGATTCAGGCGGTAAAAGAAAACCACGATTTGCCTTATATCGTTAAGTTGATTATCGGTAAAAAGGCAAAGGAGATTACCGACTTTAAATACGATAAACAGGAATGGTTTGGCATCGGTGCGGGTTTTGATGAAGGTTACTGGAATGCAGTTATCCGCAATGCTATGATGCGCGGTTTGATTGATAAAGACATCGAGCAATACGGCTTATTGAAGTTGAACAAAAAAAGTTTAGAGTTCCTTAAAAAGCCATACAGCGTAAAAGTGAGCGTGAATCACAATTACGAAGATGACGGCACGGATGTGATTGCCGACAATGCAGGCAAGCAAAGCACGGCTATTGATGAAGTGCTTTCAAAAATGCTGAAAGATTTGCAGGTAAAAACCGGCAAGCAATTCAACCTGCCACCTTATGTGATTTTTCAGGAATTTTCGCTGGAAGAAATGGCAACGCGCTATCCGATTACAATGGAAGAACTTGCCACCATTAACGGTGTAAGCAAAGGCAAAGCCGAAAAATACGGCAAGCCGTTCATCAAGCTGATTGCCGATTATGTGGAAGAAAATGAAATTGACCGCCCGACAGATTTTGCGGTGAAAGGCATCGCCAGCAAAGGCGCGGAAAAAATCAAAATCATTCAGATGATTGATAAGCGACTTTCGGTAGAAGACATTGCCAAAAATATGGGCATGAAACGGCAGGATTTAATCAACGAGATGGAAAGCATCGTACACAGCGGCACTAAACTTAATCTGGACTACTACTTATATGATATAGTTGATGAAGATTTGGTGAAAGATATTTTTGATTATTTCCGCACCGCACCCACCGATTCTTTGGATGCCGCCTACAATGAATTTGATGGCGAAGACATTGAAGTGGAAAACATACAATTGGTGCGTTTGAAGTTTATGAGCGAGATGGCGAATTAGAATCCAACAGATGTTATTCAGTAACTGTAAATGGATAACATGATGGTTTTTTGTTGCAACACAAACTGCTACGAGTTTGTATTCTCCCAAATAAACAAATTCGGATAATTCTTTTCAAGCAGCGTAATTACTTCGGGTCTTTCTTTTATAGTTATTTTCCTGCCTGCCTTCGCCAATTGCACGGCTAAGGAAAGTTGCTGCGATTCTTCCAACAAAACGGAATCTTTTTTGTAAGTAACATAATCAAAGATTATTGTTTCGTCTTCGGCATATTGTTTTAAATATTGTTCAACCTGAAAAGCCAGATGCCTTTTATTTATTTCATCGGTTGCGGAACTGATGAGCAGTTCATAATTATTTTGCGAAGCGAATAAATTCAATGCACGGTTATCGCGCGGAAAACAAGGTCCGCCAAAGCCAAAGCCGTAATTCAGGTATTTTTTACCGATTCTCGAATCTGCGCCAACGGCATTTAAGATTTTATCCGCATCCGCTCCTGCTTTAATGGCTAAATCTCCGATTGAATTGGCAAATGAAATTTTTGCAGTTAAAAAACAATTCGTGGCAAGTTTGGCAATTTCTGCGCTAAGCAAATTCATTCTGCAAACAGCAGGCTCATTTTTACAGAAAGATTTTAAAACGGCTTCAATTTTATCTCCGGCTTCTTTATTCGCTTCGCCTACTAATATTTGGTCGGGATATTGTTGATTTTTAATAATTGAACCCTGCGCAATAAATTCAGGATTATAGCTTATCCTGTAATTATATTTTTTCAATTTTTCCGACAAAGCATTGCAATATCCGGGCATCACCGTGCAGCCTATAACTATATCAACCGTGATATTTCTTTTGCCGAAAGCAATCAGTTCATTTGTTACTTTTTCTACCTGCGAATGGTCATAACTGCCATCGGGCAATGAAGGCGTAGCGACCATGATGAAAATAATATCCGTATCATCATTTACAACATCACTGATATTTACCGATGCAGTGAAATTTTTTGATTGGATTAAATATTCCTCAACCAATGGTTCGGAAGAAATTATTTTTTTTTCGTTGAGTTGTGCGATATAATTTTCATCTATATCAACGCCAACCACACTATAACCCGCTTTTTCCAAATTCAAAGCAAAGCATATTCCGAGCTTACCGATTCCTATAATTCCTGTTTTTGCCATCAATTTATTTCTGTCATTTCTTTTCCGGGCGCGAAAATATATTCTTTAAACTTTTCGTTGGCAAAACCCCAATCGGGTTTGTTCAAGTTCCAATGCTGTTTTCTTTCAACAATATACAGTCCGCCTTTGTGTACAATAGAATAATCCAAGCAGGATTTGGACTCCAAAAATTTTATAGTTTTCAGTATATCTTCACTTTCCCATCCGTTTTCATGGTCAATATGATAAACGCAGGCTTTGTACGGAAAAATGATTTGCTTTTTACCCAATGCAGCAGCAGCCCATAATGCCATGCTGTCAACATGAATAGAATACATATCTAATTCTACATATCCTTCAATATCCATCCAGTCTTGCTTACTCATTAAAGTAAAATCACCACAAGCATCAAAATCAATTAAAAAATGGGGGAATTTATTTTTATGAGTCGCTTTCCAGAGTTTTAAAATAAAGTAGTTGATAAAACGAGAAAGGTTGGGAAAGAAATATACAAACCGGGGTAAAGCCAAAGTTTCATGTCCGGGTGCTTTTCCCAATCTGTTTAAAATATTTTCGCGGGCATATTGCAAGCTGTTATTAAAATCTTCTATTTCCATTACTTCTTTGGGAATATCACACCTGTTTGCCCTATAAAAATTATTCGGCTGAAATTTCCTTTCTGCAAATATCTGAAAACACTCGTCTGAAAAAATAATATCAATATTGGTACATAAAATATATTCACCATCCGCTCTTCTGATACCTGCATTTTTTGCTATCATCTGGTAAAGCGGAATTTTTTTTGCGCCTATGTATTTGTTATGAATTTCGCGGGGAACAACAACATATTTTAATGTAACCAAATCATCCTGTTGCGGTTTCGGAAGCACTTCGTGCAATAAAACATTTTCTTCCGGTGGGTTCCATTCCACCAATATCAATTCAACCGGAAAATTCCATTTTTTTGCCTGAACAAACACGCTGTTCACAAAGGCACTTGTCCGTTGTATCAGGTCGCCTCCATGATTATCATTGCGTGATGTTGCGACAATAGATAAATAATACTTCATGCTATGAATTAATTTCGGGTAATGTCAAGTCAATCAATCCCCAATTATTTTGATTAAATATTTTATTCTTCTTCTGTTTGAGCATCATCTGTGCTTCATGTTGAAAACGCTTATAGGCATCAAGTTCTTCGGGATTATCATTGTTTGCGGTAAATCTTCTTTCATGCTCTCTGTGGTAAATAGGAAATTTAATAACCTTTTCCTTTAAACCATACATTGCAGTTTGAATGACAAATAATGAATCTATGTGAAGTGCGATAGCGGAAGTTTCAAAATAACCTTCTGTTGCCATCCAATGTGAATGGTGCATCAACATAAAATCTCCACTGGTTTTGCAGTGAAAACGAAGTTCGGCATTATCATAAAAAACCGGCTTTTTGATGCGATTTAAAAACTTTTCTATCCTGACTGAATTGATCATATACCAATTGATAAAAGCATATTTCAAATTTAAGAACCAAGTAGCCCATTCTGAGTAAATTTGAATTTTGGGAGAATGTCCTTTCAAATTAATGCGCAGCAATTGTTTTTTTCCGTCAACAAAATCAAAATCAATTCTGTTTGCACGGTAAAAATAACACTGTTGCAATCCTTTTAAAACATATTTTACGAGTTCGTCAGGAAACAAAATGTCAGGATTCATACATAAAATATATTCACCTTTGCTTCTTCTTATTCCTGCGTTTTTTCCAAGATATTCATTCACCGGAACGTTTTTTATTCCGTGCTTCAAAACAAATTTTTCATGGACTTCAGAAGGAACTGTTATGATACGAATTGAAACATAATCGGTTGATTTGTGCCAAGCAATAAAATCTTTAATATCCGGTTCCGGTAAAGGATTGTAATTGACAAAAATAATTTCCGAATGAATCCGGAAACGATTTAACTGCTCGAACAAACCGGATATGCACATTTGCAAACGCTCCCTAAAATCGCCACCGTAATTATCATTACGCCCTACCAATACTATTGACAAATATGGATTACTCATAGTCCGAAATTATGCTGTCAAGAAATTCCGCAAATTTTTCATGCCCTTTATTATTAAAATGGTCATTACGTTCGCTTACAAAATCATTGCTCACAAAATTGCGGGGATAATACAAATGCAAATCTTTCAAAACCGTCTGATATTTTAAATAAACTGAATCCTGATTTAATGCCATATCTTTTATTGTAGGCACACCGAATAATTTAAAATCAACTTTCTGCTCTTTGCATATTTCACGAATAGTTGTCAAATGACGGTAGGTAATATCATTGTCTGATAATTTAAAATTTACGGATATGTTTTTGCCGTATTTTTCAATTGATTTTTTCAGATTGAAATACTTTTTTAATGCCGTTGACAAGTAATACAAAAAGCTGTTGAAATTTGATGGAATGATAAATATTTTTTCGAGCAAATGAATATCTTTTCCTGTAATGGTATAATTCTCAAGATAATATGATTTTGCGGCATCCCAATTTTCAAAATATTTATCAGGCGCAAAATCGGGATGTGATTCGGGAAGGGTTGCGTTCAACCAGTTGTAATTTGTTTGAAAGTGTAATGGTTGCAACGGAGCAGGTTTTCTGTCGTAATGCATAAAATCATTATCCAAACACAGCGCTACAATTACCATATCGGGCAATAGCTTTGGAATATACTGTTCTGCAATCAGCTTGTATTGCAGCGGGTCAGTGCCGCCTACTCCAACATTTAACGCACTGAAATTTTTATTTTGATCAATTAAATTTGTAAATGAGTGAGTTATCGGGTCTGCACAATAGCCTTCGGTATGTGAATCGCCAATGAACATAATTACTTTTGAAATTCTTTTCAACGAGTCCGCAACCTGTTTTGTAAATTCGTATCGCGAGCTAAATCCTTCCTTGTTAATGATATATCCAAGAGGCGTATTTTTATCATTAATAAATTTGTTTATTCCCGCACTGTCTGCATAAGTTTGTTGTTGTAATTTTAAATCATATCCTATTTCCTTTCCGTGAATAGTTATTCCATAATATTTTTTGTAATCAATAATGTATGTGAAAAGCAATTCAAAAAATAAAAACAAAAAACAGAAAATAAATCCTTTAAAGAATAATTCCTTATTTAAAAATTCCGCTTTGTAAATAAAATATGCTCCCCCGATTGAAATAAAACAAATAAAGATTTTATACCAGTTTAAAATATTTGTTGATATAAAATAACGCTCTGAAATCAATTTCCCAAGCAACAAAAAAAAGCTGATAACAAGAAAAGATATGATTAATATGATTACGTTTTTTATCATTAGTATTGAGAGTTTCGTATTAAGCTGTCCAAAAATTCCGCATACTTTTTATGACCCGCCTCATTAAAATGTATTCCACTCCCCAATTCGTAATCTGCCCGCCTCACGTTCATTTCTACATACTCCATTCCTGTAAACAAATCAGGAAAGTCCTTTGTCGTTTTCAACGACCCGGTACTGAAATCGGGAATAGATGACAAAATAAATTTAGAATTGTGCTGCTCGGCTATGTTTTTTATTTGTTGTAACTCTTGATTGCAGTACGGTGTCGGGTATTTCCGTTTTTCAGCTTCTTGGAAATAAGGTGTCAAAATTCCTCTGTGGATTCCTGAATTACAATGTGTCAGGTAAGGAACCAAATCAATATTTGAGCAACGCCACATCAATAGTGTTCCGACTACGGTTTTTATCAATAGTCTATCCACTATACTTTTTTCGTTAGACGGCACTTGATTATATGCCAATGCAAATTGATAAGATTCTTCCTTGTTCAGATATTTGCCATGCGGACAGGCAAGTAAATAGTTATTAGTACAATAAAATGTCGGGTGATGTGGCAAAACCTCCCGTTTGTAATAAGAAATGTCATTGCCGAGATAAAAATTTACGACTACATAATCGGGGTATAATTCGGGAATATATTTTTTTGCCACGGCTAAATACTGAGCCACATCTGTTGTAGTAATTCCTGTATTATATACCACAAAACCTTTGCTTAATAAAATATCGGCAAATGAGTTGGTTTTATTATCAGTAGTATGCCCCCAGGTAAAAGAATCACCGAGCAGTAATATGGAAGGTTTGGAGCACCTGTATCTCTTGAACTCAATACTTCTGAATCCATCTTTATTTATCGGGTTACAAACAAAATTTACTATGGCAGCTTCCCATTCCGTTCGTATATTTTCAGGTTTTTGCATTATCGAAAAATAATGTTCAGAAAAATCATTGTCTGCCATTCTGTTTAAAACATCTGTATAATTGCTTGCCAGTTCATACACTTCATCTGCTTTGTTTATCCCAAATTCTTTTTGATTTTTCACTATCATTGAAGCTATTTCTAATTGGCTTGTACTGTCAATTTTCAATATGCCGTCTTCATCAGCATAAAAACCTTTCTTCTCTTGTAATTTTTCTGCAGGTTTGAATGAATATTTAGACCATGGATACATTCCGGGCAGATACTCCATTTTTCTCAATGTCCATTCCGCTGCCATAAGTGCAACTGTTGTTGAGCAGAAAAAAAGAACTGCTGTCCCTTTATCACGATATAATGAGATTAGTTTGAATATAAGAAAGGTATTAAGCAGAATAATTGCTATTGAAAAAAAATCAAAAAGAAAAACACTGTTCTGCCCAAGCAACACAAACAAAAAATAAAATCGCGGATATGCTGTTTTTGCAGTTTCTCCCATTTCAGCTATATACCACGAGTGCCCAAGCAAAAATAAAAAGACAACAAAAAAAATGTTGAGCAGGAACAGGTAAGTAATTGTCTTTAAATGAGGTTTCATGATTTATTCCTGTTCGTTGCAATCGCCAATCGTTCCCATAAATTGCGTGATTTTATTTTGATTGATTCCTTCGGGAGATACAGGGCGTTCTCTGACAGATACTTTCACATTTTTGTATTCTTTCAGTTCGGGGTTATGGCTCTGCCATATTTCCCAGTAATCATACAAACGTTTTTGTACATCTTGCCCGGTTTCAAAATCCTTGATTAAGCCATACTCTAACCAACCATAGCTTTCCCACCTGAAATTATTTTTTTTGCCCACAGCGTGAACATCAACGGTATTGCTATCGGGCAAGTATGGCTCAAAATGTATAATTTTTATAGTATCGGGAATTATAGCCGCATATTTAGGATAGGAAGAAAACGGGTAGGTGTCTATTGAAAACATACCGCATAAAAAATTTATCGAGAGAACTAAAATCCCTGTACCGAAAGCCGCTTTGGAATAGCCAAAAACAACTTCCGCATTTTGCTTTCCTTTGGAAAACAAGCAAGTGAAATCAACATAAACTACATAGAAAGCCTGCAATAAATGCGAAAAAGAAATGTACATAAAATAGCCGATAACATTGTGCATCAACAATCCTCCGGCAGCAGCAATCCAGCGTGTTGCGGGTTTCAATACAAATAAAATATAGCACAGTTCAAAACCTATTACCAACAATCCGCTTATCTTTAATAATATGGGATAGTTGTCAATTCTTATAGCGGGAATTTTATCATAGTGTTGCAGCCACTCCAACTGCACCTGATTAATCATTGATTGACTTAACGCCCAATCAAAACCACAATCCCACAATTTGTAAAACCCCGCCCAAAAATAAATGATACCCAATTGCAGCCATATAAATCTTACAGGAAATGTATAATCTGCGCTTTTTACAATCGGTTTTTTGCTCAGTTTGGCATCTAATGAAAGTGCATCATAACATCTGCTCAAAGCAAAAAACCAGCATATCCATATTACCAATTGCTCGTGCCACAATTTGCCAAAAAAATTAGGCGTGGCAATAATGTAAAAAGCGCACACTGCATTAACGAGCAAAAACCATCTTGTTTTATAGCCGATTACAATAAATGCACAGCAAATAATTCCAATAAAAATAAATACCGTATAAATGGAGGTATTCACAGGAATCAATTCTATCAGCCAACCGATATAAGGCAAGGAAACTTTACTTGTTAAAGAAACTGTCGGTAAAGCAGAAAAATATTTTCTGTCATAAATATATGCCAGATAAAAAAAGAACACTATTCTTAAAACAGCAATATTGTGTGGCAATTGCGGCAGCAGTAAATAATTTTTTAAATAATTCCGTATCTTTTCAAAGTTTCCGAAAAGTATAATTACCGCTTGAAAAGAAATATGCAGTAAAAAGCCTCTTGTAATAAGTATCTGTAAGCCATTTTGCGCTGTCGGCACAAAGTATTTTAATGAAAAATACAAGGTAAGGTAAAGCAGAAAAAACGGGAGTATTATTGCAAACTCATAAGCAATAAACCGCCAGTAACCGGATTGTATATTATAGAAAATCCAAGAAGCACTTTGTTTACTTTTCCTGAATAAATAATATACTGAGGCAATGAGTGTAACGAAAAAAGAAATTTTCAGAATTATGGTAAATAAATATGCCTCAAAATAAAATTTTGGAAACCACAGCTTAAAATAATTGTATGGCGCTTCAAAATAAAAGTGGAAAGCATCATAAAATTCTCTCCGGTAATAAAAATATAAAACAGCAAAAACTAAAAAAAACAGATAGCCTAAATTAAAAATCAGGTAATGCCTGATTTTGGAAATAAATGAAATGATATTGCTCTTTAAAATCATTTCAGATTTTATTTTTTTCAACTTCCCCCGCTATCCATTTGTAAGTAATTTCCATTCCTTTTTTCAAATCATATTCCGGTTGCCATTTCAAATCTTTTTTAATCAAAGCATTATCGGAACATCTTCCTCTTACGCCTTCGGGTCCCGGTATATTTTTTATCGTGAATTGTTTTCCTGCAATTTGCATAATCAGTTTTGCAAAATCGTTAATCGAAATCATTTCTTCCGAACCGATATTATATGCTCCTGTTTTATCCGACCGCAGCAGCATTGTTGTTGCATCCAAGCAGTCGTCAATAAAAAGAAACGAACGGGTTTGTTTTCCATCGCCCCAAATTTCTATTTCACCGCCACCGGGCGTTTGCGCTACTTTTCTTGAAAGCGCGGCAGGAGCTTTCTCCTTACCGTTTTTCCACGCGCTTTCCGTTCCGTAGATGTTGTGATAGCGGGCGATTTTTACATTCAGCCCGTAATTTCTTTTGAACGATAAATACAGGCGTTCGCTGAACAATTTTTCCCATCCGTATTCGCTGTCGGGTGCGGCAGGATAGGCAGTGTTTTCAGCACATTTGGGGTTGTCGGGGTCTGTCTGATTATATTCGGGATACATACAGGCAGACGAAGAATAAAATAATGCTTTCACTTTTTTCTCAACGGCTGCTTTTGCCACATTCAGGTTTATTTGTGCTGAATTGTGCATCACATCGGCATCATGTTCTCCGGTAAAAATATATCCCGCTCCGCCCATGTCGGCTGCAAGCTGATATAGTTCGTCTGTATTTTCGTCAATGATATTTTGCACAAAATCCCAATTGCGCAAATCGCCCAAAACAAACTCATCGGCTGCTGTTCCGGAAAATTCGGGATGTTTTAAATCAATTCCTTTTACGCGATAACCTTCGCTTTTTAATCTTTTCACCAAATGCGAGCCGATGAAGCCGCCTGCGCCTAATACAATTGCTTTTTTCATTTTATTCTCTTGTCTAATTTATTTGTAATTGTTCAAGTGTTCTTATATCACTTTCAAACCAATTCCTGATTTCTTTCAAAATATCTTCCCCGCCTTCTCCCTCTATCAGGCTGACAAAAGCAAAACAATTTACAAAATCTTTTTCATCCGTAAATTTCAAATCTGTTCTCCCGTAATAAGCTGCAATATCCTGATAATCTTCATAATAATCCGGTTCTAAATAGTCTTTAAGATTCCTTTCGCAATTAAAAACAAGGGGAAATTCATCATTATTGCTTCTTAAAAAGTATCCTTCTTTGTCTTCATCAAAAAGCGGATGGTCAATCAGTGTTACCGCTTCGGAATAAGTAAGGCATTGCGCTTTTTCAGGAATATAAGCCAACCTGACACTGTCCATATCAGACAGCCTGTATTTCAATATCAACTTCCTTAAATCAATCAGATTTCCCGATTCATCGGCAAACCATGAGTTAAACATAGGGTCAATCAAATAATATTGCTTCGTGTTTGTAACTAACAGATTGATTGCATGTCCTTTCTTCTCAGGGTCGTTTGGAATACCGATGAAATAACGGTAGGATTTTAGTTGTTCGTCCATAAATTCCTTGTAAAGAGAAACATTATACATAGAATTTCCGTCACAATTAACCGTCAATTTATCTTCCGAAAAATAATGCGCAAAAACCTCCGCCTCCCATTGCAAGGCAGTTTTATTTATATCAACACTGTTTATGCGTATGCTTCTGCCTCCATGTAATGCGTCTCTGTAAGCAAAACGGTTGATACAAATTATACTGTCCTGAAGATTCTCGCAATTAGCAAGCGAATCAAGAATAGCATTTCTCTTATCTTCCCATATTACAATATTTTTTTTTGGATAAGAGCTATACTGCAGGGCATAATACGAACTGTGAAATATGTAAAAAACCGACAGGGCGACCGCAAAAACCGATAGATATACAAGGGTATGCAATGTTTTTTGCCACTTCAACCCATAGCCCGATTTAAGCCGTTTGTAAATCAGGTAAACTAACCCGAATAAAGCAATTAAAAATTGCGGATAAAAACCATAATTCAGATAAAAAAAAAGTATTCTGCCAAAATCAGGATACCAGATTTCAAAGTGGTTTAATGTTCGATTAAACCACCAAGCGGGAATTATTGTTACAAACAGTAAAGAGAATAATGCAACAATCAGGAGTGCTATTAACTTTTTCATACAACATTAAGGTTTCAAATTTATAGGAAAATTCAAACATCTTATTAGTTTCGTTGCAATCCCTTACTAATGAATCTAAAGTTTGTTTTCTTCCTGTGCTGCAGCTTCGTTTTGTTTCAGTCTTGTAAGCAACGAGCTGAAGAAATGCAGGCGAAATTTGAAATAAGTCAAAACCAGAGGCGAACCATAGCGCAACTGATTATTATGGGCGACAGCATTGACCCCGTTTTAAATGATTTCAGATACGATACTTTTGAAGATTTTGATACAGATAAATACCTGAAAAGAATAAATGAAAATAAAGGGCGTACCACTTGCGGATTAGCGGCAGCCCTGCTTGTAAAATCTCTTGAACGGCAGGGGATTGAAGCCTGCACTTACAATTTCGGGTTCAATATTCATTTATCTCATGTCGTTGCTCTTGTAAAAATATCCGATTCCCCTTCAAAATGGATTGTACAAGATGCTTTTTTTAACTGCACAATTGCAGACAGCTTAAATAAGCCTAAAGATTTTTTTGAATTGCTTCACGATTTAAAAAACCAAAATTTGGAAAACATACAAATTGTGGAAGATACGGCATATCAGGAAATATCAATACGAAAAGAAACCGAAAACAATTGGCTTCAAAATATGGGCGGAGCTTGCATAGATACTATTGCTATTGATGCCATTTTAAGAAAAAAAAATAACAACTATATGTTCCAGAATTGTTACAGTTGTATGAGCAATTTAGTTTGCGATTCTTTAAATTTCGTGAAACAATTTGAAAAACAGTTGATAACAAAAAAAATGCCGCCTCAGTTTATTTACGGTTTCCTGTTTCAGATTAATAGTTTGTGGGGGCAAAACCCACCTGAATTGCAAAAGAAAATAGGTATTATTTTACAGCAAACGAATAGCTCCCGATAAATTTCTCGTCAAGTATTTTCAGGCTGTCCGGGTTCAGGTTTACTTTAAGCAGGCTGACATCAAGATTGCGAACATCTTTCGATGCGCGAATATGTTGGTTAATCAAACTCCAATACGACCTGATATACGATTCGCAATCATTTCCCCCTAAAAAAACATTGGCAATTTTTTGTTCTCTCCGTCTGAAAGTTTCCCAGTCAAAGCCTTCTTTCTCAAAATCGGCATTTGTAAAAACAATTTTATCATCATTATATCCGGTAAGTTTAAGTTGATATGTATAGTCAGGTATAATTTCTGAATATTCAGGATAACCGGAAAAAGGATACGTTTTAATAGATGCCATACCAAAAAACAGATTCATTAAAACAACTCCGATACCGATACGAATATTCCACTTATTTACAGGATTTCGGTCTTGAATTTCCGCCACATTATTGCTCTTAAAATATTTATTCCAGTCAATAAAAACTATATAAAAAGCCTGAAGCGCAGCAAGAAAACTGATATATAGAAAATATCCAAGCAGGTTGTGCATCAGCAATGCTCCCCAAATTGCAATTCTTCTGGTATATTTTTTAAAAAGGAAGAAGAAGTACAGCATTTCAAAACAAATCGCTGCCAAGCCGCCAAATTTCATTAAAGCCGGGTATCTGTCTATTCGGATATATGGCACTTTATTATAGTTCTCAAACCATTCTAATTGAAACTGGTTAATCATAGAATCGCTCAATGCCCAGTCAAAACCGGAATCCCATAATTTAGCAACACCTGAACACCAATACAGAATACCTATTTGAAGCCAGATAATACGAATAGTGAAAGTATATTCACCTTTTAACCGGATTGTTTTGTTTTTATTTAAATACGAGTCTATGGAATAAACATCAAAACAAGGACTGAATACTAAAAACCATGTTACCCATATAAAAAGATGATGATGCCAGCTTGTTCCAAACATATTGGGAACACTTATCACAAACAGGCTTAGCACTGCACTTAATATTAAGAACAAGCGAGTTTTATAGCCTATTATTACGCCTATAAAAGAAGCAATGCACAGCCAAAAAACAACTTGATATAAAAACAAAGAAGTTGAAAAAACATAAAATAATTCGCCAAATATTGGCATTGGCGTAAATGTTCCGCTCGCAACAGATTTAAAATAACGGGCACTGTTGCCTAAATAAAATATAATGCTGTAAGCATAAAAAAGTATTCTGAAAATGGACAGCGTATATGGCAATGCAGGCACAAAAAGAAATTGTTTAAGTATATTCTTTACCCGGTTAAAATTAAATACAACAGTTAATAGCAGTTGCATATAAAGTGTCAAAACAAAGCAACGTGCCATAATAAGCTGCCGGGTAAAATCGGGCTGAAACGTGTAATACACAAATAGCCAAAAAAGTAACAATGCAACGGCATTAAACAACAACTGCATGAAATTAAGCTCAAAAAACGGGATTAAACGGCTAAGAATCTTATTGCCTTTTTTTTGAATAATTTTTAGAAGAAGAAAGCTGCACAGTAAAATGAGTATAAACGGGAAAATACGGAAAACAAAAAATACAAGAAGATGCCAGTTAGGATACCATTGTTTGTATTCCGAATAATTTGCCGTAAACAAAAAAGCAACGTTCGATTCAATAAAAACTAAGAGAGCAGCAATTCCCGGATGGTAGTACAAAAAAAAGCATACAGTCCATATAACCCAGGGAACAGTTGCCTTTGCGAACAAATTTATGTGTAATCCTTTCAGCAAGTTTTACTGTTTAGTCTGCATTTTTCAATTATCTCGGCTAAGATATTGGAATTTTCAGTGATTAAAGAATTGGTCAGGATACTTTCCGAAGCATTTTTTCCCAATGAAAAAACTAAAGCATCGTTTTTGCAAACACGCACCATTTCTTTTGCCATTGTCAAATAATCATACTCCTCTGTCAAAATCCCATTTTCACCCGACCGGATTAGCTCTGCAATGCCCGCATGGCGGGTAGCAACTACCGGCAGCCCGCAAGCCATTGCTTCTATTACGGAAACGGGAGTTCCTTCTTTATCTCCATGCAGCGGGGTTGTCAATGAATGTTGCACAAATACCCGTGCATTTTTCATTTCTTCATAAACTTCGGAAGGCGAAAGAACACCCAAAAAATCAATCTTATTTTCTATGCTCAATGCTTTTGCCAGAATATGACAGGCTTCAAATAATTCGCCTCCGCCATCTTTTCCAATCATTCTCAGCCGTGCATTTGGAATTTCTTTCAACACTTCGTTAAATGCAAGAATTGTCAGGTGCGGACTTTTAGTTTCTGTAAATCTTCCTACGGCAAGAAAAATATTTTCGCATTTTGAATGATCTGAATATTGGAATATACCGGCATTAAAAGTGCAAGGTAAATAAATCAGTTTTTTATCGTCAGCACCCAATTCTTTTAACCTGCTTATTATATCCTTTGAAACTCCTATAATTTTAGCAGCATAGTCAAACATTTTAAGGTAACGATGTCTGTTTTTTTCGCGTATATCACTGTGATGAATATCGTAACCGTGAAAAATAACAATTAAGGGTATATTTATTTCGGAGCAAATTTCATATAGTTCAACGCCACACGTTCCAAACTCTGCCAACGCAAGAGTAATATTGTTTTTTACCAAATAATCTTTCACTGCCTTTTTCTGATAATAATTTTCGGGTAAATCGAAAATAAACTCTTTCCACTCGCAATATTTGATATATGCTTTGCTGTTGGAAATAAGGATTCCCGTCCGGTAATCGGCAGATGGTAAATTTCCTCCGTAAAGTCTGTGTACATAAAAATTTGAGCGAAGAAGACCATCAACATGATTTTCGACAAAGGTTTCGGTGTATTTGTTTTTGTTGCTGTTCGCTACGGCAATATTAGGCAAAGTGTTTCTTTTGTGTTTTTCATTTTTTGCAGCGATATACGAAGCATAATGTTCTCGTCTTGCACGTTCTGCCGACTCTCCAAGAAAAAAAAGGCGGTAATAAAAAACAGCGTAATTTGTAATTACTGCGGGTGTTTTGTAAAAAATAAAAAATAAAAAAGGTGATATGTATTTAGCAATAAGCCAACTGAATAATGAGGAATTAAAGAAAATGAAATGCGTTATCAACAAAACGACAAATTTAAAATCAATAAAAATCAACAGAAGCAAATGCCAGTAAGGAAGAAAAAAATGATAGTGAATATTGATTTTTTGCAGGTCTGATGATACGGGAGAACGCAGAAAAGAATTATACGATTTCCAATGAAATGTTTTGTATATTCTGAAAGCAAGAAACAATAATGGAAATAAGGCATAAAAACGTAAATAATGTGTTTCTACATAAAATACAAACAGCAGAAATAATAACAGGTGGAGTGGCACAATAAAGGCGAGTACTAATTTTCGTGCCTTTTGCCTTCCGGTTTGCACAACCCATGTTTGGGTTTTTGAGCTAATATCATTTTCATAATCTTCTATCTGGTGAATGATAATATTCTGTATTCCCACAGCCAAAGCCCACAATGACACAGACACCAATAGTATCAAGTTTAGCGGCTGTTCAAAAAATATTGTTGCCGAATAAAAAACCAGCGCAGTCGGGAGCGCGTAAGCATATAAGGCATCAAAAAGTACCCCGCCCCATTTTCTTTCCTTTACCCTGAACGGTTTTACGGAATACAAAATAAAAAGCAGGATTTCGGCAATAAGAAATGCTGCTATGATGTGGTCGAACCCCAAAAAGAACCAAGGGAAAAATGCAATCAATAATGTACCTGAAGTAACCCACAGTAATTTCCGAAAGCCAAATGCGTTGGCGATGTTTTTTTTTTCGCTTTTTCTGTCGGTTTCTGCGTCTGTCCAATCGTTAATGATATGCCCCAGCATACCGAATCCTAACGCACTTATTGTAAACAGAAGTACAAACAAAACAGAACGGACAATATCTGTTTGGAATATGGCAAAGCACAAATAGCAATGCGATAGTATAAAAGCAATCTTAGGTTGCCACCAAGGGGAAATTTTGTCTTTTATATGAAAGCTGCTTTTCAAAGTATATGGGTTTTTATTACTTCTTTCAACTCTTCATGAGACAATGTCCTGAACATTACAACTATTCTTTCGGAACTGATGCTTTCCATTTCTTTCAATCTTCCTTTAGAAACGTAACTGTCTTTAAAATGTATTCCTATCTCTGTTATTTTTTGTCTGGCATCAACAACATCGCTCCCCGATTCCTGATAAAACCTGTCTGCTTTCTCTGTAAGCAAGTCGGTATATACCTCAAACATAACTTTGTCGCCATCTGTATATTGAGCATCGGGGGTATCTGTCGTTTTCTTTTGTATCAGTGCCGCAATTCTGTTTTGCAAATCTTCAAACTGTTTTAAATTGTGTTTACTGATGTATGTGTCCTGCTCAAATTGATACGCAGCATAGTTATCATGCAATGTTTGCAGTTCTGCCAAAGGCAGTGTGTGTAAAGACACCCCAACAGGATACACGATGTTTAACAGATACAACTTAATTGCGTGCGCATTACAAAAGCCAACCATTTCCGGAATTTCAAACCTGTTTTCTTTAATCGGGCAAACATTAACAGCAAACTCGGTATTTTGTTGTTTACAGTATTCTTGAAAAAACTGCATATTTTCCATAACACGTTTGTATGATGCGTTTACCCTTATTGTTTCGTAGGTTTTTTCCTGAAAGGAATCTATTGACATGGTAATGTGATATTTTCCTGCGGCAAGTATCGTTTTTACCCGTTCATTTAAGATTGTACCATTTGTAACAATGTGAATATCTGATTCGGGACTCAGGCGATTGATGCGTTCCCAAATATCGTAATATACCTTGATTAGAAACGGCTCGCCACCTGCAAATACAAATTGCCGTGCATAAGGAATAAATTCTTCCAGTTGCTGCACAAAATTATCGTCATACAACATTGGAACAGGGGGCAGCTTTTCGCGATTGCTTCTTATAGAAGAAGAAAACTCTCCGTGACACATCACACATTCCAAATTACAAGTATTGTGCAATGAAAAATCAAGCATTACAGGATAATTGTTGATACTGTCGGGCAAATTATCATATTGCAACAGTTTAACGGTGCTGTATTCTTTGTTTGCTAACTGCTGCCCGCACAAGCGGCATCCCATGCTTAAATCATTGTTACTGATTTTTTCCCTTAGCAAATTCGCCTCATCGCTATTCCAAATTTGAGTTAATGACATTTCCGGATAACGCCCTAAAACAACCTCAACGTTATAGCAACAGGTACGCACGATGCCCTTCGGCTCAAATCTGATGGATTTGAACGGGGCATGGCAGACACGAAAAATATCTTTTTTGTTGCGGTGCTTATTAAATTCATCTGTCCAAGAACGGCTGGCTGTATCACCGTCTGAAACCGGAGTTTCCCATATTTTTTTTATTTTATTCTTCAATCTTCTTATCATACAAAAACGTTGTGCGTTTAATTCCTGAGAACAAAATAAGGATTTAACTTTTTAAAAATCATTACCGCCCGGACTGAGGTCATAATCTTTTGTTACTTCCAAGAACATCGCTGCGGTTAAGCATCTTGACCCTGCATAAAAAACATGGTCTTTTGATGTGAAATAAGGATAATATGAAAATAAATCGTCAGGGTTGCCAAGTGCATAATTGATAATCTTTATGTAGGTTTTTTTGTAAGTGTCTTCTTCCAGTTTAAGATATTTCAGGGTCAGGCAGGCAAACAATAATTCTGCAAATTCAAAGTAATCCAGATTGTTTTGGATATACGCTTCCATTTCAGCCCTAAGAACATCGAAAGATTGTATCCCTTCCTTGTAAGCCCTTGCAATGTGATAAGCAACGACAATTTTTTTGTCATAAAAATTATGCTTTGAATCATTATTTCTCCAAAGTGAAATACATTTTTCAACAGATTTCTCCAATGGTATATTATTCAAATACATCAGCGCACTGGAAGCAACTCCTGCTTCGGAATCCTGCCAGTCAAACATTTTTGCTTCGTAAGTATATCGGATAGCTTTTTTTTCGTAAAACGCTTTGTAAATTGATTTCGGAGAGCAAAAATCGGACAGCTTGAAATGAGATTTAAACCATGTTAAAATCGTTCCGTCATCTTTTATATTGCGCAGTAGTCTTTTTTTGTTTTTGACAGCATGACCCATTTTCTCTAAGGCAAAAGAACAGACTGCAGTATCGTCTATATCAAAAGGAACTGGGTGCTGACAATTATCCGTTTTCCAAAACCTCCATAAATCTCCGCTTTCTTTCGTTTCCAGTAAAAACGGTTTTCCTTTTTTTGCCAAACTTATCAGTTGTTCATTTTCAGTATTAAGCAATGAACAGATAACATTGGCATGTATAAATGGCGAGGGGTAAGTATAATGCCAGCCTTTATGTTTTTTGGATTCAAAATCCGGATAAAATTCAAACGTAGGAAAGTGATTATATTCTTTTAATTGTGCCTCTAATAAATCAACCGCTTTTTCTCTGTAATTGCTGACTTTTTTCACAGAATCAGCATCTTGAACATATAAATATTTCAAACCTCTGACATGGCTGGATTCAATGTAGTCTTGTTGTGAAATCGGAAGTAAATGGGGTTCTTTAAAATGGGAAATAAATTTTTTCAAAGCTATTTTGGTTTCGGTTTTAGCTAAAGAAGCTCCTATACAATGATGAGGTCCATAACCAAATGAAAGAATTTTCTGTTTGTCCCTGTGTAATATTACATCATTTGGAGAGTCGAAAACACGGGGGTCTCTGTTTGCCGCAGCAAGCGAAACAAAAATAACCGAGCCTTTAGGAATCTGAACTCCGCCAAGAGATGTATCCTCTGTGGCTATACGGTTGATAATCTGAACAGGCGCTTCCAATCTTAGTATCTCATGGATAACCTGTTCCAAAGCATCTTCGTTAGTCTTCACTAAGTTCCATAAAGATTTATTCCTGATGAGGTAATTAAGACAGGAAGTGATAAGTTTCGGAGTTGTTTCGTTTCCGCCTGTTAAAAATATTTTTGTTACACTGATTAGCTCCTCTCTGGAAAACCTCTCGCGAATTTTTTGATTAAGAAAAACCGAACTGTTTTCTTTTTTATCAATATACGCTTCAACAACAGGTTTGAATATTTGCCAGTGGTGTTCCGAATTGTGAATGTTATGAATATTGATGTTCAGCACAGCATTGTAAGTCCATTCCTTTATGATTTTATCATTTGAAATATCCAATCCAAGCATTTCAAAAATGATAAGCGTAGATAAAGGGTAGGCAAAATCTCTCACCACATCTGTAACCTGTTTGTTGCCTGTTTGATTTAAAACATAAGAAGCAATATCTTCTATTCTGACTCGGATATAATCTTCCAGCTTCGTTTTCAGAAAATCGTGTTCTTCTGTGAGTATTTTACGGTTTGTTGTGTGAACGGGAGGGTCAGAACCAATTAAAACACTGTCAAAAACTTCATTGAATTTTGAACTGTAAATTTTAGGAGTGCCAAGAACTTTTGCAGCAGCCCCAAATCCTATTACAAGATAACAACCATTTTTACTCAGGAAGTGAACATCAGGATTTCGCACCCTCAATTTTTCATAATAAAAATAAGGGTTCTTAAAAAAATCAAAGGAGCTAATGTCTAAAGAATCAATTTCCACGCTTGTTATACTTTACCAGTGTAAAAATAGCCGAAAGTCTGTAAGAAACTGTTGTGAATTATATTGTAATTATGCCTTCTATACTTAGTTTTGTGTAATTCCTGATTTTTCATGTCCAATTTCTCTAAAATATTCAGTCGTAAAAAAACAGATACTTCTGTGCATCAGTTGTATGAGATACTGGAAGATGCAAGAGTATCCAATAACAGAAATCTTAATTATGAATGGTTGAATTTAGGATATTGGAAAAATGCCGATACAATAGATTTTGCTTGCAGGGAAATGCTGGATTTAGTTATGGAAAAGGCAGCATTAAAGAATAGAGAGCATATTCTGGATGTGGGTTTTGGTTATGGAATTCAGGATATATATATCGCCCAAATTTTTCATGGTATCTGTATTACAGGAATAAATATTTTTGATAAACAGGTGCAGTATGCTCAGAAAAAGATTTTGGAAAATAATCTTTCAGACAGAGTAAAACTCTTGAGCGGTGATGCTGTTCAGCTAAAGTTTCAGGCTGATTTTTTTGATAAGATTATTGCTGTTGAATGTGCTTTTCATTTTAATAGCAGAGAGCGTTTTTTTAATGAAGCATTCAGAGTACTGAAAAAAGGCGGCAGCCTGATTCTCACTGACGCATTGCCGAAATCAAATGACACCAATAATCCGAGCGTGTTAACTGCCTCGAAATTTATGGGTGTTCCCTCCCAAAATTTGTATTCTATTGATGTTTACGTTGATAAATTAAAGAAAGCCGGATTCAAAAATGTGGAAGCTGAAGAAATCAGTGAAGATGTATTGCCCTACGGTTATTTGTTCTCCGAAAATTTCAACGAATGGAGACATTCCGACACCATACAAAAAAATGAAATCAAGAATATGGATGAATTGAGAGAGAAGATGTATTTGAAAACAGGAATGTACCATTATTATTTGATAAGTGCACAAAAGTAAAGTATGAAAAATAGTCTGCTTACAAGGTTTAAATTACTGTTTAACCCAATTCGTAAGGAAACTGCTGATTTGAGCGAGCTTGATATTTATTCTCAGGAATTCAGAGATAATTTATTTACATACTACAATGATTTTTACAAAATCGGGAAGACTTTTTATTCAAAGAAAAACGATTGCTACATTGTATTCAGATATGATACCTTAAAAGCAATCATAAGAAATAGTGATGTTTATGCTCCATCTCGTTTTCATCGTTCAATGGATCCCGTACTGTTAGGTGCTGATGTTAGTAATCACTTAAAAATAAAAAGAGAAATTATTGATAATTATTCTTCCCTGCCTGTAAACGCTGATTTTTTCAACCTCTGTTTTAATCATCTTTCAGAAGAAACAAAACAATTGGAAACAATCAATCTGGTTGACGAATTAATAAATCCTTTTATGCTTACAATGACATTCAAATCATTGGGATTTTTAAAATTACCGGATTCTATCAATATTTTTTCTGTTCAAAACAACAGAGCATTGCGAAATCAGTATATCAAAAACATTTATGAAAACTGGAGCCTGTTAGACGAGGTTATTGAAAAAAATTTATCTGAAAAAACTTTTTCTGAAAACATGAAAAATATGTTGTCGGGAATTAGTGGAATAACTCAACATTCTAAAGAAGACCTGATAAAATTTATCCGGTTTTTAATTTTTTCGGGAACTGAAACAACAGCCAGCGCAATTACCTCTTGTTTGTATTTGATTTATACCGATGTGGCAGACAGAAAAAAATTGATAAACGATTCGGACTATTCAGAGCAGTTCATGAATGAAGTGTTCAGGCTGTACTCACCGATACAACTGACATTCAGGGAAAACAATACGGAGGTCAGCATTGACGGAATAACGATTCCGCCTAATTCTACTATTGCTTTATTTTTAGGAGCTGCCAACAGAGACCCGGAACAGTTTATGAATCCGCAAACATTTTATCCCGAACAAAAACAAAAGCATCTTGCGTTTGGATATGGACAGCATAAATGTCTTGGTGAACAGCTTGCAAAAAAAATAACACAACAATTCTTAATAAAGTTTATCCCGACAGATAACTTTCGTTACTCCCAAGATGAGTATTTCACCCTGTTTAATGGTTCAATTTTTAAATTGGTTTCATTAAAAGTAACCGCCTAATCACCGTAAATTTCTTTTCTTCTTACAGCACCATTTTCCATTGCTTTAATGAAGTCTTCTCTATTCAGTTGTTTATTGATGTTTTCAACAAAACCAACCGACTTTTGATTTTTAGGTTTATCTCTGAATGTATGATAGCTGCTTGTTACCCAAAAATCTGTTTCCAATTCAAACACTTCAAAACCTTTTTCAGGATTTTTTTCATCAAAATAATAGTAAACAGGCTTTACTTCTTTATGCCCCACTAATATTTGAAGAGCATATCTTGGTGTGCTTGCCAGATTAACATCCGAAAAATGGATAACCCCATCTTCAAAAATCACACACTGCCCGGCTTTTAAAGGAATTGGTTGTAAATAATCACTTAATATGAAATCTTCTATTTCAGAAAAATAGCAAGGTACATTTGCAGTAGCAATATCCGGTACAATTTTATGAGATTTTGGAACTAACTGAATTGTGCCATTATCGGTGCTGGTGTTTACCAACGGACACCAAATTGTTAATGAAGTTTGCTCTTTTTCATTGCTGACGTGCATCCAGTTTTGATGCATCTCAAACTTTCCTGTTCCGGATGGCTTCACATAAAGATTTGCTCCCCAAATCACATATTCGTTTAAAATCTTTTCGAGATAAGGATTTAATATTTTTTGAATCAGGCTATTGACACTTCGTTTGTAATCTTCGTTTGTGTCAAGAAATGTGCAATGATAGCTGGAGGCTCTGTCTATTGGTGCAAATTTATCATCAGGGCGTAATGCCGTCAGTTCAGACAATGTGCTTTGTACTTCTTCAGGGGAAAGTAAATCGCAAATAACATAGCCTTCATTGATGTATTGACTGTTTTGCTGAGGGTCATTAAATATTTTTTTCATACTGTATTATTTCGGTGTAGCGCGTTAAACTTCAATTGCATTTTCAGGGTATTCAGCGTTTTTAAAATACGCTGAAAGTGTTGAGGAATTATTTATTGAGTAGAAATTGTCAGGAACATTAAATTCTACTACTTTGTTTGTTTTGGGCGATAACCAAAATAATTTCAATTGTGCATCTTTAGATGTTATTGCGAAAGTCATATTGATACGGACTTTTCCAGAATTATTGGCACTTGAACTATGCACCAAACGATGATTCCATAAAACAGCCTGACCCGCTTTCAACTCAATATACTCAACTGATTTTTGGCTTGCATACTCTAACAGTTCAGAATAAAAAGAGTATTTTTCTATGGGGGAATAGCGAATGTTTTTTATATCCGAATGACTTTTCGGAATAACTCCAATCGTTCCCATATCTTTTGTAATGTCGCATAAAGCAATCCAAAGTGTATAAGATTCAAAACCATTTTGCTCATCTACAAATGTCCAGTCTTGGTGATGGTGGATTTCATTAGATTCTGAATTTTGTTGTTTTGATATAAAACTGCCTTGAAACAACTTATAATCCTTAAAAGTATTGTTGAAACAATCAGTTGCCAGATTTATTAGTTTATCAGAAATCATTTTACTCAAATCAGGACTGCAATGTTCCATAGTTATATGAACGCCATTGCTAAATTGAAATTTTTCTTCAAAAGAATAGTATTCGTCCAAAAAATCTTGTACATTCTGTTCGTTGAACAGATCTAAGACCACATATCCATTCTGATTCAGAAAATTTTGTAAAACCGGATTTCTTAGAATTTTCATATCCTGAATATAATTTGTATGGTGATGTTGTATATTGCTGGAGAACATTTCCTGTACTTCAAAAGTGTTCATTTCTTCTGACCTTTTTTTAATTCTCCTTTATTTTAGCAACTTGGCAATGATATATCCTTTATTTATTAGTTCATCTTTTTATTACTTAATCAATCTGCCAATTGTATCCACATAATACTGGGTAATTTTCTCTGTTGAACTTATAGGTATAGTATCATTTTTACTAAAAAAATAAACCGACCTAATAGTTGATTGCTCATAATAACCTAAACCTGTAATTTCTAAATTAAACTGTTCACATAATTCCCGTATTAATTTTTTTTGTGGTTCTGTAAAAATATTTGCCTTATCTCGGCTGTCATAATCATTCCCATAGTATGTATTAATTTTAGCAAAATAATCGGACTCGGCATACTCAATTGTGTCTGCGGACAGCAGGAAATCATACCCGAATCTTTTTGAAAAATACTCTTTATGAGAGGAGTCTTTTAAATAGAAATATTTTTTCTTTAGTACATGACCACCACTGCTATATTCATAATTTATACCGGGAGAAGTGTTTAATGTTAAAACATCAAATGGTAGATTTTTTGGCTGTCCAATAATATCAAACGAGGCTTGTGCCGGCTTCAATCTGTAATGAAATCCTATATCAGGGTGTTTTTTATCCTTGTAAAATTTAATCTCAAAAGCACAACCTGTATCATCTGCTGATGCTGAATTAACTTTTTTGAGGTCGTGCAAATGATAATAGTTGAAAAAATCATCAGTTTTCGGTAAAAATAATTTTACGATATTTTCATCCAGTTTACTAAAAACATGAAAGTAAAATTTTATGGAAGATATACTTTCCAAGTCAAAATTTATTCCAAAATAATTTAAATAAGGGTAATCTTTCTGTTTATCCCAAACTCGATTATAATTGAGATACATTTTTTGAACAATATCCTGTTGAATCAGGTTGATTATTTTAGATTTCACTATCTTAGGTTTACCGGACGAATTTACACTATGCTTTCTGATTTCCAATCACACCCCAAAAGGATTTGACCTCCCAAATTTAAAGAACCTAAATCCGCAGGCATTCCATTTTTGAAAAACAACGGTTTAAATAATATTAAATCAGATATTTTTAATGCTATGTCAATAGTATTGTCATTATATAGGTTTTTAACATTTTCATTATGTATAGATTGTAGAACAAGACGCTCTGTATTTTTTACAAAATAGAAACTAATTTTGTACGGCTGAGAGTGAAAAGTATTCGAAGGAATAATACATTGATTAACATACCGCCCCCTTTTAATCCATTTACTAAAATCTCCCGCAATAAAAGAAGTAGAGGTAATAATAGGATTTCCCTGATAATCTGATACTATTAGTATAATATCAATGGTATTTTCGTCCTTAAATTTTTCATATTCTAATTCAATGATAAAACTCTTATTTGTTATGAATTGCTCTTTATCGTCCTTTTGGTTTTGATAAAACTTAACCTTGATAATTTTAAGTTCATCTGATTCAGGAAAGGTTGAAAAATCCTCTATTTCAATCGCATTGGTGAGAATTTCATTTTTTTTCAGATTAAGATTACGCTCAACATAATTAGATATTATCATCCTGTTCCTGCTTAGTTCTTTCACTTCTCCGGCTTCAACTAAAATGTATAAAACTTTATTATGAAATTCGTTAAAATTGTGACTTACGTGTATTATTGTTTTCTTTGAATTAATAATTTTATCAATCTTTTCATTGACTTTAGCAGCGAATTTTGTATCCCCCACGCTAAATACTTCATCAAACAAATACATATCAAAATCTAAATGAGCCATAATGCTGAATGCCAACCGCAAATACATCCCATTGGAATAATTTTTTACCGGTTCATCAATAAATTTTTCAATTCCTGAAAAAGCGACTATTTCATCAAATTTTAACCGGATTTCTTTTTTACTGAATCCATGTATTTGCCCGTTCAGAAAAATATTTTCCCGACCGCTCAATTCGGGATGAAAGCCCGCGCCTATATCTAAAATGCTTGCAATCCTGCCGTTTATTTCAACTTTCCCCGATGTCGGCTTTGTTACTCCTGCCAGTATTTTAAGCAAAGTGCTTTTGCCGCTGCCGTTAGGTCCAATAATCCCAACGCTTTCGCCCTTCTTAATTTCAAACGAAACATCTTTTAATGCCCAAAGTTCATGCGTATCATTTCCCTGTTCATCTTTCAGGGGATGGTGAAGCGAATATAGCTTAGAAAGATGCTCAACTTTTATGGCTATATCGGAGTTCATATTTCAAATATCACTAATTAAAGTACGAAAATAACAAATTGTTTCCATTTTTAGTTCCCAAGCCCGTTACATCAAAATTTACGAGTTATTTTATTGGGTTAGGTCAATCTTTCTTTATCAATTTGTCTAAGCTAAATGCAAAAAAAGGTGTTTCAAATTTATCGGAAGGATTTAGATATAATATGCGAATAGTTTGATTTTTGACGCTATTATCTTGGAAGGGCATCTTTGCATTTTTATGGATATACATATAATTTTGAAAAACTCTGATTTGCTCTACTTTGCCATTTTGAGAATAGCTAATCAGCTTTCTAATTTCACTATTGTTATCAAAAATACCATTGATTAAATTTTTCATCCAAGAGTTAATATATTTTGAATTTGGGTTGATTTTTAAAAAAGGAAAGAAATCTATCCCGTATGACTGGTAATAAAAATTAAAGGACAACCGATGCATAATGGGTGCAGAAAAACAAAAGTTAATTATATCTCTGCCTTTGGAAAATGTTAAGTTCTGCCAATCATTCTCACTTACTTTTACTTGTATTTGAATATAATTTCTCTTTTGGGGAATATATTTAAACACTCCATGAGGAGAAACAATTCTAAATCTTGAAATTATCTTTCCCATCTCAAAAAACACCGGTTTGATAAAACCTGATTGCGGTGTAACATTTTTATCAAAAAAATAATAGTTTAAAAAATTGGCAGGATGATTCGATTGTTTATCAAACTGCAAATAGACATAAAACAAATTAAAACCTGTAATCAGATAAATCAGCAAAAAGTTCAGGGTTCTGAAAAAACGGTGTTTTAAAAAAACCTGCGAGGTGGAAAGGCTTAAATTACTTTTTCGCTTAAAAAAATGATCATCCAAACACCAAATCCCTAATATAACCGTGAGGATATTGAAAAACCCATAATTTCCGTTCAATTGTATCATAAAAGATAAGAACAGGGAAATAAAAAATGCCACAATTCTGCCCTTTCTTCCAAAAAACATAGCAAGAGGAATAGCTATTTCAAATATTAAAGTTCCTGCCGTAAAAAATTTTTGAAAGGGCATAGGCAGTTGGTACATATACCATGCAACAGGCGTAGGACTTGGCTGATTTAACCAGAAATATTTCATATAAGTCAGGTCATACCAAGTTGGGGCTGCCCATAATATTTTGGTAATTCCCATAGAGAGCCATTGCCTGAAAAACAATAAAAGAAAAGTAAAAAGCAAGATTCGAGGAAACTGATTAAGCCGTTTAGTGAAACAAACTAAAAAGATGGATAAAAAGCCTATTTCCAAAAGAAAGGTATCCCAAGGAAAATGAAACAAATCACGACCAAAGGTTACAATTGAGAGATAAAAGAACCATAGAAAAAAATAATTGAATGTTTTTGTCTTGAAAAGGCTGACTATTGAAATTACACAGGAAAGAGAAAGGACGGTCAGAATAAACCAATTTGATTGGTTGAGCCAAAAAACAGAAGGGTAGTTTAAAATAGCAGTATATCCTTCAGACAAAAAAGTTTGTTCTGCAAATTCTTTGTAAGGAATCAATCCATTTTCAGAAACCAACTGAAACTGCCAAAGTAGGGATCCAAAAGCAATTAAATAAACAAGGGCTAAAAGTTTCAGAAACAAATCTGCAACGAACCTTCTTTCATTCAAAACATCTTGGGAAAAATACTTTATAACACGATTGCATATATTTTTTAATCTTGCGAAAATAGATTTTAGAAAAATTATATACTCTTTAAAATAAAGTATGAATAGAGTAACTACACACAAACAAAAATATATCGGCATTAAATAATTTATTCCGAAATAAATCAGCGGACCCCAAATAGGATACCAATTTTTAAATTCTTGTAAAGAGGCATTATTCCACCAATTTGGGAAAATCAAGAGAATAGCAGTAATACTTATTACACCCAACAGTGCAATAGCTGATAACTTTTTCTTTTTCTCATTCAAGTAGTTTTTCATATATGTTCATCAATACCCCCCGCGCATCATTGCCTTGTTCATCTTTCACGAGATGGCAAAATGAATATATAATTTGGAAAATATAACTATATCGAAACTCACGCAAAATCACTGAATTTACTTTCTGCTTTGCTGTACATATAAAAGCCTGAAATAAACAGCAAAACAATACTTAACAAAGCAGGCACAAAATACAAATTATACTGCCATTCTGAAAACAAGCACCAACGCCACCCTTCAACTACCGCTGCCATAGGGTTGAAATACCAGATAAAGTCAATTTGCTGCGGCAATATGGTTTTTGTGAAAAACACAGGCGTTACCCATATTCCAAAGTACATCAGAAAGGGAACAAGATGAAACAAATCTCTTATTCTGTACGACAGCGATGCCGTGAGAAAAACAACAAACAAAGCAATTAGTATATTGAACAACAAAATCACGGGAATAAAAATAATGCGCCATGACAATGCTTGTTCATGCCAAATAAGCAAAGGAATAATCAGCAAAAAACTGACACTCAATTCAACCATAGCTACCACAACTTTCGATAACGGCAGAACGGCTTTCGGAAAATAAATTTTCTTGATAACGTGAGCCGATTCCTGTACGCTGTTCATGCCTTGATAGACAATGTAATTGAAAAAATTCCAACCCAATAAACCCGACAAAACATACAGCGAATAAGGCAGCCCATCCGCCTGCCATTTCAATACATAACCGAAGAAAAAAGAAAAAATCAGCAATCCTGTCAAAGGCTGCACAATCGTCCAGCCCAAGCCTAACCACGTTTGCGCATATTTCACTTTCAGGTCGCGTTTGGCGAACACAAAAATCAGCGAACGATATTGCCAAATTTTATTCAAGTATATCCACAGCGAATCGGGTTCAGCGGTAATAATAGTTTTCTCTCTTCCGGTCATTTCGATTCAATTTTTATGGCAGTATCATTATTCATTAAATTGCTTGCAGAATAAAAATGCCTGCTCAATTGAGCAGGCATTTTTATTTCGGTAGTTCATTTCGAATCAGCTCAAATGCTTATTCAGTATATCTACCAAATGCGCTTTTGGTGCTGCGCCAACGTGCTTATCAACCACTACACCATTTTTGATAAACAAAATAGTTGGAATACTGCGGATGCCGTATTTCATTGCGGTTTCGGGATTGTTGTCCACATCCACTTTGCCGATAACTGCGCGACCTTCATATTCCTTTGAAAGTTCTTCAACGATTGGACCTACTGCGCGGCATGGACCACACCACTCTGCCCAAAAGTCCACAATTGCCACTTTATCGCTTTTTAAAACGGTTGTCTCGAAGTTGTTGTCTGTAAATTGTAAAGCCATGATATAATTTTTAGTTGTGAACGAATGAAGTTCAAATGTATTTTAATTACCCGATTACTCAATAACCGTGCCTCCACAAATTGACATTTATTGTGTGCTTTATTGTCCGAATTTATGTCGGGCAATCAGAAAATTAGTCTGAAGCCAAGCATCTTTGACAGACACGGGGCAAGAAATTTTACCATTTTCGCCACCTCAATTTTATAGCAATGCCATCAATATCAACTAAGGGCGCAAAAATGCCCGCATCACCTATTCGCAAACTTGCACCTTTTGCCGAAGCCGCAAAAAAGAAGGGCGTAAAAGTTTTTCATCTCAACATCGGGCAACCCGACATTGAAACGCCCAAACAGTTCTGGGACGCGCTTAAAAACTTGGATATAAATGTGCTGGCATATTGCCCGAGCGAAGGCTTTGCAAACTACCGCGAACAGTTCTCAAAATACTATAATCGAATAGATATAAATGTGCAGCCCGAAATTTTTATGATAACCAACGGAGGCAGCGAAGCACTTTCGTTTACTATGATGAGTTGTATGGACGATGGCGATGAAATCATCATACCCGAACCAATGTATGCCAACTACATCAGCTTTGCGCAGGCGGGAAATATTATTGTAAAACCAATTTCCACTTCTATCGAAACAGGCTTTGCATTACCTGCTATCGAATCGTTTGAGCAATTGATAAACGAACGCACCAAAGCAATTCTTATTTGTAATCCGAATAACCCAACCGGCTACTTATACAGCAAAGAAGAATTGGAAACACTGCGCAGCATTTGCCTGAAACACAATTTGTTTTTGATAGTGGATGAAGTATATCGCGAGTTTGTGTATGAAGGAAAAAAGCATTTCAGCGCATTGAACCTTGAAGGTATGAACGAACACGTTGTAGTGATTGATTCCATCAGTAAAAGATTTTCGGCTTGCGGAGCAAGGGTTGGCGCAATTGTATCGCGCAATAAAAGTTTGATGGAAACCGCTTTGAAATTCGGGCAGGCACGATTAAGCCCGCCATCGATCGGGCAACTTGCGGGTGCATCACTTTTTGATTTACCACAAAGCTATTACGATGAAGTAGTGAAAGAATACACAGGCAGAAGAAATAAGCTGATTGAATTACTAAACGAAATTGAAGGTGTGCAATGCCCAACTCCGGGTGGCGCATTTTATTGCGTAGCAGCATTGCCGGTTGAGAATGCCGATGATTTTTGCCGCTGGATGTTAGAGGTGTTTTCTTTCAATAATTCAACTGTAATGATGGCTCCGGCTTCGGGTTTTTATTCAACCAAAAATGAAGGTAAAAACGAAGTGCGCATTGCTTATGTTTTAAACGAAAGCGATTTAGAAGCTGCAATAAAATGTCTGGCTGAAGGACTAAAAGTTTATGCGAAACAATTTGTCGGAAGCAAGGTAATTGAGGCTTAATCGCGCTATTATGCAAATGGCAAAAGCATATAAAATAGAAACTGAAAGATTGATAATACGTTGCTATCAACCTACAGATGCAACAATGCTGCAAGATGCAATAACAGAAAGTTTAGACCACCTGCTTCCCTGGATGCCTTGGGCAAAAAATGAGCCTGAAACGCTGGATGCCAAGATTGAAAGATTAAGGCTTTTTCGCGGGCAATTTGATTTAGGGCATGATTATGTATTTGGAATTTTTGACAAAACAGAAAGCGAATTAATTGGTTCAACAGGGCTTCACATCAAAGTAGAAAATAATGCAAGAGAAATTGGTTATTGGATAAGTGTTAAACACATAAAACAAGGTTACGCTTTGGAAGCAGTAAGCGCATTGACAAAAGTGGGATTTGAAACAGAACAGCTTTCACGAATAGAAATTCATTGCGCTCCCGATAATATCAGAAGTCAGGCTATTCCTAAAAAGTTAGGTTATCAATTAGAAGCCACGTTGAAGAATAGAACAACCGATACATCCGGCAACTTGCGCGATGTTATGATTTGGACAATGTTTAAAACAGATTATGAAGAAAGTATAATAAAGGATTTTAAGCTAAAAGCCTTTGATGTTATTGGAAGAAAAATCGGGTAAATACTATCGCACCATTCCCATTATCTGCATCCTGCGATAATAAAAATTAGCGCGCTCCATGTTTCCTTTTTCATTCCAAAGTTTGTAAAGCGCCTCTGTTAAGCCTTTGTCATCAGCGCGATTTGGATAAACTTTTTCAAAGTAATAAAGTGCGCTGTCATTCTCTTTAATGTGTAAAAATGTTTTACCGATGTTTACAATCGGGTCGGTATTTGTCGGGTGATAAAAAGATGAACGCCTGCCTGTTTCGATGGCATTTCTGTACTCCTGTTTTTTGAAATAGCAATAGCTCAAATTGTTGAAAGCGGTAATATTCACAGGATTATCTTCCGTAACAAACTGATAGGCAATAATTGCAGAGTCCAATTTATTTTCAGCTTCATAAATAATACCCATTCTGAAAATTGCATCAGAAAACGAAGTGTCAATTTCAAATGTTCGTTTGTATGCAGCAATTGCCTGATTCCAGTTTCCTAATTGCTCATGCGTGCGTCCTAAATCGTAAGTAGCATTCATAAATTCAGACCAAATTTCGGTAGCGCGTTGAAAATGAAACACAGCTTCTTCCATCAGTTTTTTGCGTTCAAGCGGGTCGGTAACTTCCTGTGCAGTTCTGTTTAAATGATATGCCAATAAATTATGCGCCTGCGCAGAATTGGGAACATGAATAATGTCATTTCTAAACAGCGTTAGCCGGTCTTTCCAGTCATTATTTCGCGCAATAGTTAATGAAGTATATGCTAATAACAAACCACCTAAAACATATCTTGCATTTTTAGGAAAAACTGAAATGCCGGATAATTTTGAATGCCAATCTGTTTTTACCAACCATGTAATTACTCCAATTACAACCATCGCAAAACCGAGTGTCGGTGCAAACAAATACCTGTCAGCCATCACTCCCGGAATCGGAGCTGCCAACGCTGAAAAAGGCGCAATGCTTATTAAGTAAAGTAAAATGCCGAATGAAATTAATTTATTTCTTTTAAACGATAATGCAGCAGCAATTAACAGCAACGCATGAATTATGATTGAAATAATCGGCAATAAATTATTTACGGAAACAGGTTTTATTTCAGAATATCCGTAATAAAAAGAAAGCGGATAAGGAATTAAAGTGAGTTTTAAATATTTCAATAAAACTTCGGCAGAAGTACCGATTTTAATTTCTAAAGGATCTTCGTAAATATTAACGGGAAACTCTGCAAATAAAACAGGACGGTATGTTTGAGTTGGAACAATATTAACGCTGTTTGAGGTGTTTACATCGCTTTGTTGAATTACCTGAATAAAGTCTTTTGAGTGATGGTTAAAAAAACTGCGTTCCGAAAAAACTGCCGCGTAAAAAAGGAAAATTAAGCATAAAGCATAGAGATTGGTTGCAATATAATCGGGAAATTTTCGCATTGAAAAAGAAGCGACAACCACAACAATGAGCAGTTTTGCGATGGTTTCTACATTCTTGCCGCTAATTAAAATATATGCTAAACAAATGGTTAATACAATTATTAATGCCAAATTTAATTTAGTCAATAATTTCTTTTCTGTAGAATAATAATAAACAACAGCGACAAGGGTTATCCACCAAAGGCTATGTATATGTACAAAAGATACAAGAACCAAAAGTGCGAATCCGGCAATTAAAACATTCTTGGATATTGTTTTAAAATAATAAAGACCTATCGGTATGAATATCAAACAAAATAAAATTGAATTGATGTGCTTTCTCGGCAAAAAAGCAGCTAATGAGATTAATGCTAAAAACAGGCAAATCGTCCAGAAAATTTTTATTTCTCCTTTGGAAAATGCCTGAAGTAAAACCATCAGAAAAATAACACCGATAATTCCCAATGCCGAAGGATAAATAAAGCCGAAAAAAGATAAGGCGAATAAAACGGCAAGCAAATAAGGATAGTAAGTTTTTAATATCTGAAATATTTTCTTTAACTCAATTGTGCCTTTTAATTCCTGATTATCGTCCCGCGCTTCGGATAAGAATTTGTGAAATTCAATATTTCTAATCCTCAGGATTAAAGCAGAAAAAGAAACGTTCAGCAAAACAAAAATTATCTGCTTTCCTATGTTTAATTGCTGCAACCAAAGCACAACAGAAACCGACAGTATAAAAGTAATTAAGAGAACTTTCCAATTCCCTGTATTTAAGAGCAGAATTGAAATAGGAATAATAATTGCAAATGAAAGTACCGTAACCTTCGCTCCCATTGCCAGATTAAATAACAACACAACCAATAAAATCCTCCACCATTGTTTTGTAGTTGTAAATTTTATTGCTTCCCGCCATGCTAAAAAAGAAAATAATAATGCAAGAATTTCATCCCTGTTTTTAATGCTTGCAACAACTTCTGTGTGCGTTGGATGCAATGCAAAGACTAAAACAATTGCGGCAAGAATGGTTTGATTGATGGCAGGAAATAATCGCTTTAATAAATCAAATGCTACATAAATAAGCAGCAGATATAAAAGCAGATTTATTAAATGACTTACAAACGGACTTTGTCCCAAAAACTGATGCTCTATTGCAAAGCTGATATGTACAATCGGGCGGTATTCATACGAGTAAATATCGCTTTGGAAATAAGGTGATTTTAAAATATCGGGAATTGCCGAAATACCTTTTGAAGTAAGCGGATGATTGACGGTTACAATCTCATCATCCATATTGTAGTCATTGGTCAGTGAATTTGCATAGCAGAAAAACACAATAGCCAACACCCAAAATATCACCGACTTGAAGTCAATGAAACTTTTGCTTGCTGTTGTTTTTGCTACTGCTTTTGCTGCCATTCAATATTGATTGTAAAGTGAAGAAGCGCTTTTTTAAAACAATCCTCCCTGCTCGCCTTTTTTTCCTGCTTTATCGTTTACATTCCACTCTATGGTATCACCTACTTTTAAATCATCCTCCGGTAGTTGTTCGTCTTCCGGTGAAATGTCTGCTATTTTTCCTGTAACGACAAATTGCGTAAGACGGTTACCCAAGGCTTTCCAACCTTTCACATCCATGATGTCGTTCAGCGGCTGTTCAACTTCATATTTCTCTTTATCCTTGCCCTTCACGATGTTGAATTTGGCAACCGGATTTTGTTTGGCAGAGAACAATGCCAGCTTACTATCCTTATGGTCAGTGATAATAGATGACTTCACCTTTTCGGTTTTCAATTCAATATGGAAACGCTTTACATACCAATTCTTGCTGTTGCCGTCAAAATAAATGCAACTGTAAATTTTTTCGGGATTAAATTTTTCTACTAAATAAATATCATTCGGCTCGTAGCGGTTGGTAATTTCAAAATCGGTGAGTTCTATGTTTCCGTCTTTGTAAGCGACAAGAATTTTATCGCCCGTGTCAAATTCACCCAAATAATTTCCTTTTTCATCGCGATTCAATCTGCCGTATTCGGGGTCGAACCAGATTTTTAAACCGCCAATGCTCGATGCACCGCGTTCTTTCAAATCAATTTTGCGCACCGGAAATTTTGTAAGAATATTTCCTTGCGCCTGCCTGCCTTTGATGTCAATGCTGCCAAAATCGAAATCAAATTCTTTGATGCGTGCGGAAGCGTTGGGATGCAGTTGAATACGCACCACTTCGCTTTCGCTGTTGGGGTTCACGGTGAAATATAAAATCTTGCTGCCCGCGCTGCCCTGCGTTAAATCATATTCGGTGTTGCGCGTGATGGACGTAACATTAAACCGCTTCACAAAACTGCGTTTGCTTGCGCCATCGTAATACGCCAAATTGTAGGCGGTGCGGTCATCGCCTTTTTTCCAAACGGCAATGTGAATGATGTCTTTGCCCACAAATTTTTTATCTTCAATTTTAAAGACCATCATTTTTCCGCTTCGCGTAAAAGCGATAATATCGTCAATGTCGGAACAATCGCAAACAAATTCATCCTTCTTCAAACCCGCGCCCGCAAAGCCTTCTGCGCGGTTTACATATAATTTTGTGTTGTTGAACACAACGGCTTTCACTTCAATATTTTCAAAACCTTTCAGTTCCGTTTTGCGCTCGCGCCCTTTGCCGTATTTCTTCAAAAGATTTTCAAAATACGCAATCGAAAAATCGGTGAGATGCTCTAAATCGTAAGCTACTTGTGTTAAACCTTCTTCAATTTTTTTAATTTCCTCATCGGCTTTAAACGAATCGTATTTCGATATGCGTTTAATTTTGATTTCCGTAAGGCGAATAATATCATCCTGCGTAATTTCCCTGCGGAAAAGTTTTTTGTAAGGCTTCAAACCCTTATCAATTCTTGCGATAACATCTTCAAAAGTTTCGGCTTCTTCGATGTCGCGGTAAATTCTTTTTTCGATAAATATTTTTTCGAGCGAAGCGAAATGCCACGATTCATTTAATGCCGCCTGCTTGATCTCCAGCTCGCGTTTCAGCAGTTCTTTCGTGGCTTCCGTTGAAATGCGAAGAATTTCATCAACCGTTGTAAACAACGGCTTATCGCCCTGAATCACACACGCATTGGGACTGATGCTCACTTCGCAATCGGTGAAAGCGTAAAGCGCGTCAATGGTTTTGTCGGCATCAACGCCCGCCTGCAATTCAATATTTATCTCGACATTTTTTGCGGTGTTATCGGTTACTTTTTTGATTTTGATTTTGCCTTTTTCGTTGGCTTTCAAAATGCTTTCAATCAGCGAAGTGGTAGTGGTTGAAAAAGGAATTTCGGTGATGATTAAATTCTTTTTGTCAACGGTTTCAATCTTTGCGCGCACCTTCACTTTTCCGCCTCTTGCGCCACCGTTGTATTCGCTCACATCGGCAAAACCCGCAGTGGGAAAATCGGGATAGAGTTTCACCTTTTTTCCTTTCAGAATATCAATTGAACCTTTGCACAATTCGATAAAATTATGCGGCAGAATTTTTGTGGAAAGCCCGACTGCAATGCCATCCGCGCCCTGCGAAATCGCCAACGGAAATTTCATCGGCAGGTTCACGGGTTCGCGTTTGCGCCCGTCATAACTCAGTTGCCATTCGGTGGTTTGGTCGTTAAAAGCAACTTCTTTGGCAAACTTTGAAAGGCGCACTTCAATGTATCGCGGGGCAGCGGCAGAGTCACCCGTGCGGATGTCGCCCCAGTTACCCTGAATGTCGAAAAGCAATTCCTTTTGCCCCATGTTTACAAGGGCTTCGCCTATGCTGGCATCGCCATGAGGATGGTATTGCATGGTCTGCCCGATAACATTCGCCACCTTGTTGAAACGCCCGTCATCCATTTCGTTCAGCGCGTGCAGAATCCTGCGCTGCACGGGCTTCAAGCCGTCTTCGATGGCAGGCACAGCGCGTTCCAGAATCACATAACTTGCATAGTCCAAAAACCAGTTTTTGAACATGCCGTCAATGTGAACGGCTTCATCTGCCTGCGGTTGATTTTCTAACTCATCACTCATTTATTACGCACTTTTTCCAACGGCAAAGAATATACATAAGTTTTAGCGAAACCGATTTTGATTGCACAGTTTGTGTAAATCTTGCTGTTTGCGGATATGCGGGTGGACACAGTTAACTTATCCAAAGTTTGAAACCATACGTGTTCGAAACCTTAGGTCGAGTTCCACAGGTAGCTGACTTTATCG
>CAZSEG010000007.1:33391-45403 GCA_964605875.1 uncultured Chitinophagaceae bacterium | reverse complement strand
GATTCGGTTTTCGCCCGTGATGGGAACAATGTCGGAAGCGATACTTACGCAAACCAAATCGAGCAAATCGTAACAGCGATTCAAAGAATATCCCTGCTGCATACTGAATGCCTGTATCAGCTTGAAGCCAATGCCACAGCCGCTTAGTTCTTTATATGGATACAAGCAATCTTCTCGTTTGGGGTCGAGCACGGCAACCGCAGCAGGGATTTCTTCGCCCGGCAGGTGATGGTCGCAAATAATAAAGTCAATACCTTTTGAAGTGGCGTATGCTACTTTATCATTCGACTTGATACCACAGTCGAGCGCGATGATTAAACTACAATTTGTTTCGTGCGCAAAGTCAATGCCGCGCGAAGAAATTCCGTAGCCTTCGGTATATCTGTTTGGAATGTAATAATCAATGTTTGTGTAGATGCTTTTCAGAAAAAGATAAACGGTAGCAACAGAAGTAGTGCCATCCACATCATAGTCGCCATAGATTAAAATTCTTTCGCCCTTATCAATTGCTTGTTGGATTCTGTGAACTGCCACATACATGTCCTTCATCAAAAAAGGGTCGTGCAGCTTGGCTAAATCGGGGTTGAAGAAATCCTTTGCAGCGTTGTATGTTTCAATGCCTCTTTGCACTAACAATTTCAACAAAACGGGATGAATAGGCAATGTTTCGCGCAGGGCTTCCACCTTGTTCTTATCTGCTTCTATAAAATGCCAACGCTTTTGCATTAGACAAAGAAAAAAAAGAAATGCAAGTGAGCAGTAAGCAGTAGGCAATCGTCAATCAGCGTAATCCATAAATCCGTGTAATCATTGCTTGCATTCAATCTGAATTATACCTTTGCCGCGCTTAAAAAAACAGGCAAGCATTGTTTAAACTTTTCACTGCTATAAAAAAAGACTTGCGGATTCTGCTGCGCGATAAAGCAGCACTGGCGGTGATTTTTGCCATGCCGGTGTTGCTGGTGGTGGTGATTACAAGCATTCAGAACAGCGCATACAAACTTGTAAACGACCATTCCATTCCTTTGCTGATATGCAACCGCGATACAGGCGCAAGCAGCAAGCAGTTAATCGTGGCGTTGGATAAAATCGGGATGTTTAATTTAACCAAAGCCGATGCGGAATTAAACGACAGACAGGTGAGTGATTTGATGCACGAGCGGGATGCTTTGGTTTCGATTGTAATTCCTAAAGGGTTTTCAATTGCAATGTCTGCTAAGGCAAAAAACATTGCAGGCAAGGCTTTGACAGAGTTTGGACTGGCGACAGACGATGCCGCACCTAAAGATTCTGTGTTGCCCGCTCCCCTGCCATTAACTTTGTTCTACAATCCTGTGTTGCAGGAATCGTTTCGTTTTTCCGTTGGCGGGGCTTTGCGCAGCGCACAGCAGTTTACAGAGAATCAGGAGATTCTTCAGGCATTATATCTTTCATTAAATAATAAACAATTGCCTGCTTCTTTAGAGGAAGAAATATTCGGCAACCGCGCGGTGATAAATGAAATTCCTGTGGCGAAAGACGGCAGCAGTATCATCCCCAATGCAACACAGCACAACGTTCCGGCATGGACAATCTTCGCCATGTTTTTTATTGTGGTTTCATTAAGCACAAGCATTGTGAAAGAAAAACTAAGCGGCAGCGCGGTGCGATTGAAAACTTTACCCACAAGTTTTTTGATGAACCTGAATGCTAAACAAATCACTTATGTGGTAGTAACTTTGGTGCAGGTGGCAGTTATTTTTTCGTTGGGCATATTTCTTTTTCCACATATAGGTTTACCGAAATTGGTGTTGCCTGTCAATCTTTTTAACCTGCTTATTGTTTCGATGGTGTGCGGCTGGTGCGCTGTAAGTTACGGTGTGCTGGTGGGCGTGTATGCCAAATCAATGGAGCAGGCAATTGGCTTTGGGGCGGTCTCGGTGGTGATTCTGGCGGCAATTGGCGGCATTGTAGTTCCTGCTTTTGCCATGCCTGAGCCGCTTAGAATTGCGATGAAAATTTCGCCAATGCACTGGTGCATGGAGGCGTTTTACACATTGTTTTTAAAGGCGGGTTATACCAAAGATGTTATTGCAAGCCTGATACCGTTGCTTGTTATTATATTCGCGCTTCAACTGGCAGCGGTTGCCGGGTTGAGAAAGCAAAATTTTATCTGAATAATCGTTTTTACCGATGGACAAAGAAGTATTAAAGAAAGAATTGAAGCAGCACATTGTGAAGTATTTGAATCTGCTGCATGTAACCCCTGAGCAAATAGAAGATGATATGCCGATGTTTGGTGAAGGTCTTGGTTTGGATTCGATTGATTCGATTGAATTGGTAGTGATGTTGGAACGCGAGTATGGCTTGAAAATTGAAGACCCGAAAGAAGGCAGAAAAATCCTGACGAATATCAACAGCATGGTTGAATTTATCGAGCAGAAAAAAGCCGAAGCAACACCGCAGGCATGAGCAGAATTGTTGTAACAGGAATTGGTATCATCACGCCTCTTGGCGCAACAGTTTCAGATAATCACGCGGCATTAAAAGAAGGCAGAAGCGGGCTTTCGTCCCTTGAACTTTTTCCGTCAAAATATGCTTCGCTATTGCCTTTTGGCGAAATCAAAATTACCAACGAAGATTTTATACAACGCTTAGGTGTTACCGAAAAGGGTGTAACGCGCACTACGCTTTTGGCGCTTCATGCCTTTCAACAGGCTATTGCCGACAGCAATCTTTCAGCAGAAAACCTGCAATCATCCGGCACTGCTTTAATCAATGGAAACACTGTTGGCGGTATGTGTTTGAGCGATGATCTTTATATGGATGCCAACAAAAACCAAGTTGGTTCCGAATACATTTCTTCCTACAATCTCGGCTCGGTGAATATGTATATTCAGGAGCGATATAAAATTGGTGGTGTGGTGAATACTTTTAACACGGCTTGTTCTTCGGCAGCAAATGCCATCATGTATGGCGCGCGTTTATTAAAGAATGGTTTTGCCAAACGCGCAATTGTTGGCGGTACGGACAGCCTTGCAAAGTTTACCATCAATGGTTTCAACTCGCTGAATATTCTTTCCTCAAAACATTGCAGACCTTTTGATAAAAACAGAGCGGGATTAAATCTTGGAGAAGGTGCTGCTTTTTTGGTTTTAGAAAAAGAAGAAGATGCAAAGGGTAAAAAAATTTACGGAGCAGTAAGCGGCTGGTCGAATACCAATGATGCTTTTCATCCTTCATCATTATCTGATGATGGCGAAGGTCCTTACCTTGCCATGAAAGAAGCCTTAAAGGTTGCGGGCTTGGAGCCTTCGCAAATTGATTACATCAACACGCACGGCACGGGTACGGAAAATAATGATGAAAAAGAAAGCATTGCCATGATTCGTTTGTTTGAAACGCCACCGCCTTTTTCTTCTACCAAATCAAATATCGGGCACACACTTGGCGCAGCGGGCGCGATTGAGGCAGTTTACTGTTTACTTAATCTTACCAACCAAGAAGTTTACCCGAGTGTAAATTTTAGCGAAGCCATTGAAACCACAGGATTGATTCCTGTTCAATCTTATCAAAAGATTCCCTTAAAGCACGTGATGAGTAATTCATTCGGTTTTGGAGGAAATTGCAGCTCGTTGGTTTTTTCGGTATAGAAGGCTTCTCCTCTGAATTATTCAACATAATTCCACACTTTAGCCGCCACAACCAACACATTTCAATGGAACGTTTCACCGGCTTGTTAGGCATTGTTGTCATTCTGGGCATTGCGCTCCTTTTTTCAAAAGACAGAAAAGCCATCAACCTGCGTTTAGTTTTAAGCGGCTTGGCATTACAAACTTCATTAGCTGTTTTTGTTTTAAAAACATCGGTTGGTCAGGCAATATTTGCAAAAGCCGGTGCTTTTATTACCAAGCTGCTGATGTTTGCCGATAAAGGTGGCGAATTTGTGTTTGGCGGCTTAATGAGAACCGAACTCCTCAAACCCATTTTTGGCGACCAGTATTCTTTTCTCTTTATGTTTAAAATTATGCCCACCATCATTTTTGTAGCGGTGCTGGTGAGCATTGCATATCACATCGGCATTATGCAAGTAATTGTAAGTGCAGTGGCGCGGTTGGTTCATGCGCTGATGCGCGTGAGTGGCAGTGAGGCATTGAGCAATGTTGCCTCAGCATTTGTCGGGCAGGTGGAAGCGCAAATAATGATTAAGCCTTATCTCAGCAGCATGACGCGCAGCGAACTATTGGCAAGCATGGCGGGCAGCATGGCGTGTATTGCGGGTGGCGTGATGGCGGTGTATATCTCAATGGGCGTACCCGCATCGTATCTCTTAGCGGCAAGCATTATGGCTGCGCCTGCGGCATTAGTAATTTCAAAAATTGTGTTGCCCGAAACAGAAGAGAGCGCAACCAAAGGAGCGGTAAAATTGGAAGTGCGTAAAGTTCATGCCAATCTTTTAGATGCCATTTCGCATGGCGCAAGCGATGGCTTAAAAGTTTCACTGAATGTGATTGCCATGTTGATTGGCTTTATTGCATTGATTGCTTTGGTGAACGCAACACTCGGCTGGACGGGCAGATTAGTCGGCATGACGGGTTTGGATTTGGGCTTTATCGGTATCAACATCAATGCGCTGAGTTTAGATGCAATCTTCGGGTCTGTGTTTTCGCTTTTTGCTTTTGTAATGGGTGTGCCCATGCAGGATATTCATACCGTAGGCACATTGCTCGGCACTAAAATGGTTATCAACGAATTTGTGGCGTATGCGAATATGAGTCCTATGATTGCCAACGAAACGCTTTCGCCCAAAGCTATTGCTATTGCGAGTTTTGCCTGTTGCGGCTTTGCCAACTTTTCATCCATTGCCATACAGGTTGGCGGCATTGGCGAGCTTGCTCCCGACAGGCGCAAAGACCTTGCAGCACTTGGTTTTCGCGCATTGTTGTGTGGCACGTTGGCTTCGTATTTGAGCGCAACTATTGCAGGGATTTTGTTTTAAGAAGAATACCTTAAGGTAAAATATTTAGCCACATAGTAACATAGTTGATCCCGATAGCGAGCTATGTCCAAAACTTGTTTTGGCTATGTAAACTTTAATCTTTTTGATTGCACACAGAGTAAAGGAGAACACAGAGTGTTTGCTGACACAAACAACCTCTTCACCACTCACCTCCCATCCCTCAACTATGTTACTATGTGGTTAAATAAGAATGTGTCCACACGGAACTATCATCAAGAGGGGAAAATAGCCAATGCAAGACACTGTAAGCGTTTGAATATTTCAAACACTATTTTTTCTGAGCAGGTGCTTGTTGTTTTGGTTGCGTTTGTCCCGCTGCTTTTTGCTCTGGCTGAGAGAGAACATTCATATTGTTTTGTGCCAACTGAAACTCAGGATACAACTCTAAAGCTTTCGCAAAATTATCTTTTGCTGCATCTTTTTGATTTACTTCCATGGCGCAAATACCTTTTACATTAAATGCTGCGGCTTTCATTGGCACTTTCTGACCTGAACCATCCTGATTACGCAAAGCAACTTCCTGTTTTGCAGATTCGGGGCTTACAATTATCTGGTCTAAAGAACCAATACACTCGCCAAATCTTTTCAACTGATATTGAAGTGTTGCAATCTGATAAAGAAACTGGAGGTCTTTTGTTGCGCCATATAATTTTTCATAATCAGCAAGTGCTTCTTTTCCCATTCCTAAAGATTGTTTTGAAACAGCAACTATTTCGCGGATGTCGTTGCGGCTTTCATTCTTTTTAAGAATGTCTTCGCCAACCAAAAAAGATTGCGGATATTTTTCTCCGGCAAAATAGATGTAAGCCAAAGAATCAATCAAATCTGTTCTTTGTGGATTTAATGCCAAAGCTGTATAAATAGCAGAAGCGGCAGATTGCAAATCATAATATTTCATTGAAGTTTTATAGGCGGCTATCTGGGCGTTAAACAGCGCGGAATTATTGCTTTGTGAGCCGGCAGACGGCTGTTCACTGCTTACTTGCGGTTCTGATGTTTTGCCTTTTTGAGCAAACGCTGCGGTTGAAAATAAAATAGTCGAAGCAGATAACAACAGTGTGATTTTCTTCATTTCGTGATGATTTAATTTTTAGCGAATGTATTTTTTATATTGAAGTTATGAATCAATTCCGGCAATGAACTTTTGCATCGGCTGTATTGTATTTAATGCAATAACTCTCGCTTTAGCAGCAAAATCCGCTTCACCGGAAGCATAAATTATTTGCCGCGCAGAATTGATAAGCAAGCCGCCCAAATTATTAAGTCCGTTGGCGCAAACATCTTCAACACTTCCACCCTGTGCGCCAACACCGGGCACTAAAAAAAAGCTGTCGGGAGCTAACTTTCTTATCTCCCTGAATTGTTCGGGATGTGTTGCGCCAATAACAAACATCAACTGCTCGGGCGTTCCCCATTGTTGCGCTTTTGTAATTACCTGCTCGTACAATTTTTGATTATTGCTTTCCGTAAACTGAAAATCGCTGCTGCCTTTATTGGAAGTCAAACCAAGCAGAACGACCCACTTATTTTCATACTCCAAAAATGGTTTTACGGAATCGCTGCCCATGTATGGAGCAACCGTAACGGAATCAAAATTCAGGTGTTCAAAAAATGCTTTGGCGTACATCTTTGACGTATTGCCAATATCACCGCGTTTTGCATCGGCTATCGTAAAGCAATCGGGATAGTTTTCATTTAAGTAGCGGATGGTTTTTTCTAAACTTTTCCAGCCTTCAATGCCCATTGCTTCATAAAATGCAATGTTGGGTTTGTAAGCAATTGCGATGTCGTGCGTTGCATCAATTATCTGCTTATTAAATTCAAAAACAGGGTCGGGTAAAGCGAGCAGGTGTTTTGGAATCAGCGCAAGGTCTGTGTCTAATCCAACGCATAACAAACTCTTTTTCTTTACTGCTTGGGCAAACAAATCGGCACGTGTCATTTCTCTGCTTCTTCGCTGATAAGTTTTGTATTGATAGCAATTACAGCTTTTATTTCGGGCACTGCTTGCCTCACGGCTGTTTCGATTCCGGCTTTCATGGTCATAAAACTTTGCGGACAAGTGCTGCAAGCGCCAACTAACCTCACAATCACCTGCATATCGCTTGTAATTTCAACTACTTCAACGTTTCCTCCGTCATCTTGCAGGTAGGGACGCATAGTATTCAAACTATCTTCAACACGTTGCAACAAAGTTTTATCTTCTGCCATTGCGCACAAAAATAGTTTTTTGGGTGAATACAGCTAATGAAGCATTTTGTTGATGAATTGTGTTTCATATTTATGCTTACTATCCTGTGATTATTATTTATGCAACCTAATATGGAATGAAGGTAATGAACAAAAAATTATGGCTCTGCATATCAATTGTTGTTCAGCTTTATGTGCTTGTGTTTTACTACGGCTACAACAAAACGCTGTTTGAACCACCACGCTCGGTGCATACATGGCGGCAAAGCGATGGCGCATCAACAGGTTTACACTTCTATCAATATCATAATTCCATCTTCAAACCAATGTTTCATAATATGTTGGAAGCAAATGGCGAAGCCGGTTCCGAGTTCCCGCTTTTGTATTGGCTGGCAGCAAAACTTTCTCCGGAACATGAATTTAAAGGTTGGTATATCAGGGCTTTATGTTTTGCAATTTCAGTTAGTTTTCTGCTTGCCATCAACTTTATTTCATTTTCAATTTTAGGTTCTGTTGTCCAAGCAACATACACCTCGATGCTGCTGTTCACATCTACAGTTTTTGTTTTTTATGCGGGTAATTATCTGCCCGATGTGCCCGCAGTTTGCAGCGGGCTAATCGGTTGCGCATTTATGTATCTTTACTACAAGAACAGAAGTATTACGGCATTATTATTTGCGGTAGTATTTTTTACACTTGGAGGACTTTTAAAAATCACTTCAATTGTACCATACCTTACATTGCTGTCAATATGTTTTTATGAGTTATTGACCGATAAACCTGTTTTCAACAAATCAATTTTAGCGGGAAAGAAATTCATAATCCTCCTGATTGTTCCATTAGTTGTATCTCTTGCATGGATTATTTATATCAGGCAATACAATGAATTGTTCAATAGCATTTATTACAGAACCGATACTATACCTGTTTGGAAATTAAGTTTTAAAAACCTTAAAACGCTCGGTGGTGCAATTTTCATTCGTTGGTTTCATGAGTATTTTTCGATTGTTACAGTTCTGATTGTGGTTACAGTTTCTATTGTAGCCACAACAAAAGCATGGCAGAAAAAAAGGCAACACGGATTCTTTTTGCTGCTGCTTATTTTAGGAAGTTGTTCTATACTCGTACTCTTTTCCTCGCAATTTGTTTTGCACGATTATTACATGATTGTTGTAATGCAATCGGCAGTATTTTTCTATCTCTTTTATTTCTATTCGTTTGGTAAAATTGCTAACAAAAGATATGCTTCTCTGTTTAATTTAGGGTTGATAATCTATTTACTTTTTGATGTAGTTAATACCCAAAAAAATATTGACCTCCGCTATAGCAATGTAACATCTTGGGAGGATAAATGGACATTGCCATTACTTGAACACAGAGATTCAATTTATTCAAAAGGAATTTCCACAAAAGATAAGGTTGTTGTTATTGGCGACAGCACAACCTGTGCGGGACTTTACACGCTTCAAACCAAAGGATGGACTTTGTTGCCTGATGTTCCAGTGTTGCCAAGCATTGAAAAGTATAAAAGCAAAGGTGCAAAATGGGCGATTGTGCTACCCGGCAATCAACATCTTGAATATTCATCTACACCTGCAAAACAAGAATTTATTGTTGCAGGAAAATACCGAGTTTTCAGATTATAGAACTCGTATAAGTTAATTACTTCTTTTTGATTATTTCATAGTATTTAAAGCTATAATATTCATCCAACACTTTGTAGTCATAATTTGCCTCAATATCACTTTTAATATAACCATCAAAAGCCATCAATTTTGATGCAGGCTTAAACTCCATATCAGGCTCATAATTTCTTTCAAATTTAATGGATGAACCTTTATCATTAAGGATAGTGGAGTAAATCGTCCACTGAATATTGTAGTTTCTTGTAAGACACTGAACATTCTCAAATTTCCTTCCTTCTCTTGCGGCATTTCTTAAATAATAAGAAGCTGAATAATCACTCTCATTAAAGTCATCCCACTGATGCTTTATCATAAGATAAACATCATGACCCGTTAAAAACAACAATGGCGCTATCACAGCCATAAAGAAACTGTCCTTTAGCTGTGGCGCAATCAGATTGGCGACATTCTCTGCAACAATGTAAAGAGTAAGACTGATGATAATTGCAAAAAGCGGATACATGGGAATATCATACCAAAACAATTTGGTTTGTGCCGTTGATATAACAAACATGAAAAAAGAGGAGGTGAGAAGGCTGAAAAACAACAGCCGTTTAAGTGATTTTTTTGCAGGAAGAAAGAGTACAAAAAATGAAGCAACAACAATCCAAAATCCATACACAAAACGCCCTTCAAGCAAACAGTCAAAATAGTAATGCCAAAGTCCTTCATGACCTTCCAAAACGCTTGCGTAACGCCCGCCTAATTCATTTTCATAAACAGCTTTCAGGTATCCTTCATTCATGCTTTCGCGCAGCGCGTAATAGCCGCCAACCAACAGGATGAAAACCAATATCCCTGTGTAAGTTTGTTTCGTTTTTAAGAATAAAAACAGCTTGCCTCTGAATATTGAATACAGAAAAAGTGCAGGCAAAAAAAGCAGTGCCGCTACACTTTTTGTAAGCACACCGAGAGCGGTAAAAACAAAAAAGTACAGCAGCCATTTACCCGGTCGCTCCGCTTCCGTAGCTTTGAAAAAATAAAACAAACTAAGGGTGGTAAATAATGTAAGCATGGCATCATATTCTCCGTATCGCGTTCCATGATATTCTAAATAACCTCTCGAAAAACACAACACAAAAGCAGCACCGATGCCTATGTAAAAATTTCTTGTAAAAGATGTTACAAAAAACAACAAAGCAATAATCGTAACGGAAGCAGAAAGCGCAGCCGGAAAGCGTGCCGTAATTTCAGAGAAGCCAAACAATTTGATAAGCAGCGCCTGCGCCCAAATCATCAATGGCGGTTTTGTACTCCACATATCCGGCTCATAGTGAACTGTTGTAACTATCAGGTTGCCTGTTTTACTCATTTCATAGGCACTGATAGCCAACCTTGTTTCGTCCCAAGCCCTGAAAACATAATCGTCTAACTTGTAAAACTGCGTATAGAAAATGGATATAGCTAAAACAATATACAGTAGAATTTTGCCGTAGATTTTCATAAAAATAATTGGTTTGCAAGGTTAAGGATTTCTTACGGCATTGGTTTCATCCACAATATAAACAGGTCTTTGCTTTACATTGTTGCTGATGCGAATAAGGTACTCGCCAATAATGCCCAAGCAAATCAATTGAATGCCGCCCATAAATAATACTGTCATCATAATAGAAGCCCAACCTTGCGGTGTGCCGTTGTCTAAAACAAACTTTGAAAGCAGCGTGTAAATAATAAGAATCACCGAAATCCCTGCAATGCCAAAACCAAGATAGCTGGCAAGTTTCAAAGGAAAATCAGAGAATGAAGTGATGCCGTCCAAAGCAAGTTTCAGCAACTTGGAAAAAGAGTAAGCCGGAGTTCCGCTATGCCTTTCCGGTCGGTTGTATGGAAACGGAAACTGACGAAAACCAACCCACGCAATTTGCCCTCTCAAAAACTTTTCGCGCTCGGGCATTGATGAAAGTTGCAAAGCTATCTTGCGTTTCATTATTCTGAAATCGCCTGTGTCCAAAGGAATTTTAATGTTGGAAATTTTATCTAACAAACGATAAAAAAACTTGTAAGCAATCTTCTTAAAAAAGCCGACTCCTTCGCGTGTTTTGCGCACTGCATAAACTACATCATAGCCTTCTTCCAATTTCAAAAACATATCTAATAAAAGTTCGGGCGGGTCTTGCAAATCGGCATCAATAAAGGCAATGTTTTTACCCGATGCGTATTCCATACCTGCGAAAAAAGCGGGCTGATGTCCAAAATTTCTGCTGAAACTTACATACTTAAAACGAACATCTTTAAAAGCAAAGTCTTTCATCAATTGCAGTGAATTATCTCTGCTGCCGTCATTCACCATTACAACTTCAAACGAAAGTTGAGTGGTATTAAAAAGACTTTTCAGCCTGTCGAACAAAACAGGCAGATTACTTTCTTCATTATAGACAGGAACAACAACAGATATATCAGGCAAATTGCTCACTACAAATTTTTCGCCAAACCTAAATTAAATTTCAATTACAATTGGGTTTGAAAATCAAACGTAAGTATCCGTTTAGATAATTGAAATGAAACTATCCATCATCATTCCTGCATACAATGAAGGCAAAACCATTCACCGGATTTTAGACAAGGTGAAAGCGGTGCAGTTGTTGCAGGAAATTGAAAAGGAAATCATTCTTATAAATGACTTTTCAACCGATAATACAGAGCAGGCAATTTTAGATTACAGTGCAGCAAATCCTTCACTTAATATTCAATATCGAAAGCACGAAAAAAACAAAGGTAAAGGCGCAGCCCTGCACACCGGCATTCGCGAAGCAACGGGCGATTTTATTGTAATTCAGGATGCCGACTTAGAATATGACCCGAATGAATACAATATCCTTTTAAAACCCGTTTTAGACGGCTTTGCAGACGTAGTTTATGGCTCACGCTTTGCAGGCGGAAAGCCTCACCGCATCTTGTTTTTCTGGCATACGCTCGGCAATAAGTTTCTTACTTTTTTAAGCAATATGTTTACCAACCTGAACCTCACAGATATGGAAACTTGCTACAAACTTTTCAGAGCCGAAGTTGTAAAATCATTAGTCTTGAAAGAGCATCGTTTTGGTTTTGAACCCGAAGTAACCGCTAAGATGAGCCGCTACCCGAAAGTGCGTATTTATGAAGTTGGAATTTCTTATTACGGACGCACTTACGAAGAAG
>CAZSEG010000007.1:25156-33381 GCA_964605875.1 uncultured Chitinophagaceae bacterium | reverse complement strand
GAAGGAAAAAAGATAGGCTGGCGCGATGGCTTTCGCGCTATTTGGTGCATTTTAAAATACAATCTGTGGGCTAAATAATATACGTATGAAAATCATTTGCATAGGCAGAAATTACAGCGAACACGCTAAAGAACTGAACAATGAAATTCCTGACAAACCTGTTGTGTTTTTAAAGCCTGCAACGGCTTTATTGAAAGACAATAAACCTTTCTTTTATCCCGAATGGAGTAAGGATATTCACTACGAAACCGAGTTGGTTTTAAAAGTGTGTAAACAGGGCAAATACATTGAAGAAAAATTTGCGCATAAGTATTACAACGAAGTAAGCGTAGGTATCGATTTCACTGCCCGCGATTTACAAAACACTCAAAAAGCAAAAGGTTTGCCCTGGGAAATCGCTAAGGCTTTCGACAACTCTGCGGCAGTTGGAATCTTTTCTCCGCTGCAATCTAAATCTTGCAACTTTTCATTAAAACTAAATGATGTGGAGGTGCAAAAAGGCAACACAAACGACATGATGTTTTCGTTCGATAAAATCATCGCTTACGCCTCGCAATTTTTCACTTTGCAGGTAGGCGATTTAATTTACACCGGCACACCATCAGGTGTAGGCGCAGTAAAAATTGGCGACCATCTCGAAGGTTTCCTTGAACAGGAAAAAGTATTTGATTTTTGGGTGAAATAGCAACTTCTAAAATCTGCAATCGCTAATCTAAAATCGTTAATCAGAAAATAAAATAATGATTAACGATTTTAGATTAACGACTAACAATTACAGAATTTAAACAGCCTCTTGACTACTACTGCACACTCTTAACCTGCACCACCCAACTTGGAACTTCTTTTGCAGCATCAGGCACTTTGCCTGTAAGCGAACCTAAAAATGCAGTGATAGATTGTACTTGCTTTTCGTTTAACTCTTTGTTGAGTTGTGCCTTACCCATGATGCGTACAACTTCTTTCAAATCGCTCACACTGCCATCGTGCAGGTAAGGGTATGTTTCGGCAACGTTGCGCAAGCCGCAGGTTTTGAATACAAATTCATCCTCCTTTGCTTTGGTTTCTTTCATTCTGCCCGCATCGCGATTTGTTGCGTTAGTATATTCCCAATGATTGCCATACACCGCAAATTTTTGCAGCGAGTTGCCGCCCAATGTAACTCCCGAATGACACTGCGTGCAACCAATTTTAATAAACTCGCGCAATCCTGTTTTTTGTTCAAAAGTTAATGCCTCTGTTTTGCCGGTAAGGTACTCATCAAAAGGCGAAGGCGTAACTAAAGTGCGCTCAAACGCAGCAATAGCCTTTTGAATATTGGTATAATTAAACGGCTCTTTTTCATCAGGAAAAGCCTTAGCAAACAGCTCTTTGTATTCATTGATTGGCTTGAGCTTTGCCACCAAAAAATCTTTGGAAGGAATTGCCATTTCCACTGCATTTAATATCGGCATTCCGGCTTGCTCCTCTACGTCTTTTGCTCTGCCGTCCCAAAACTGAATGGTGTGAAAAGCCGCATTTAAGGTAGAAGGCGAATTGCGGTCTCCGTTTTTGCCTGCATCACCCGGGGAAGTGCAAAGCCTGTCCACACCAAAAGTATTCAGATTGTGGCACGAGTTGCAACTGTTGTTTCCTGTTTTAGAAAGGCGGGCATCATAATACAATGCCTTGCCTAACAATATTTTTTCGTCTGTAAGCGAATTGGTTTCGCAAGTTGCAAGCGCAGGCAAGGGCTTAAAAACTTCCTGCGCATCCTGCAATAAAAATCTTTCGGCATCACCCGAAAGCTGGGGTTCATTTTTATTTTCCTCAACTTTTACAGTGTTTGAATTGTTGCAGGATTGAAGCAGAATTACGGTTGCAGCAAAAAGTATTATTCGTTTCATGTTTTAAATTTTGGACAAAAATAAATGGATTACTTAATTGAAGAAACTGATTATTTCTATAATTGCAATAGATAACATCTATAATGAATATACAACAACTCGAATACATCATTGCGGTTGATACGCACAAGCATTTTGTAAAAGCGGCTAACGCATGCTTTGTTACGCAGCCGACTTTAAGCGCAATGATTCAGAAATTGGAAGAAGAATTAGAGGTGAAAATTTTTGACAGAACCACACAGCCGATAATGTCCACCGAAACGGGAAAGTTAATTATTGCACAGGCAAAAAAGATAGTTGCCGAAGTTTCTGTTTTGAAAAATATTGCAAGCAATTCCAATGATATAATTCAGGGAGAATTGAATGTAGGTGTGATTCCGACTGTTGCTATTTATCTGCTGCCTGTGCTTGCAAAGCTGATTACCGTTTATCCGAAAGTTAAACTGCAAGTGCGCGAAATGACCACAGAAAGTATTATTGAAAAACTGAGAGCAGGCGATTTAGATGCCGGAATTTTAGCCACTCCCCTACACACCCGAGACCTTACCGAAGTTGAACTTTACATAGAGCCACTCAGGGTTTTTACTTCAAGTGAGTCAACTACTACAAAGCAATACATTCTGCCTAGCGAAGTTGACCCGAAAAAAGTATGGATGCTGGAAGAAGGACACTGCCTTTCCAAGCAGTTTGTAAACTATTGCAAGCTGAAAGGAAACAACAGCAATATATTGAATATGAACTTTCAAACAGGCAGTTTGGAAACCCTGCTTAACATGGTAGAAACCTATAAAGGAGTTACCGTGATACCCGAATTAGCAGCGCAACAATTAGATGAAAAACGCAAGCTGCAACTGCGCAATTTCAAATCTCCAATTCCTGTAAGGCAAATAAGTTTAGTAAGCCTTCGCCCGCATTTAAAATCGAAATTGAATGAAGTATTGAAGGCTTTTATTTTACAAAATATTCAGCCTTTACTAAAAACGTTCAAGCCAAAACAGGGAAGTTTTGAAGTGGTGGAAATCCGTTGATTGAAACCACATAGTAACATAGTTTAGATACCATACGAAGCAGGTTTGCGTAAGCAAACACTCTGTGTCTCTTTCTGCGATTTTATTGAAAAACAAACTCTCAGAAGTTTACATAGCCAAAACAAGTTTGGGACATAGTTGATTAGAAGCGGAGAACTATGTTACTATGTGGTTTAAAGAGCATTATCGAACAATTACCTCGCTGCCGCCCTTTCTTCCAGCAATTTTTGCAACGCCACCATTTCATCGCGCAACTTAGCGGCTTCCAAGAAGTTAGTGTCTTTTGCAGCTTGCAACATACGTTCGCGCGTGGCTTCAATTGCTTTGTGCAATTGCTCCGAGTTCATGTATTGAATGATTGGCTCGGCAGCAATAGACATAGTTTCTTCAGGCTCTACATAAGCATTTTCAGGCGCAGAACGAATATCCAGCACACCGGTTTGACGCATAATTTCATCCCTGCTTTTGAAAACAGTTTGCGGTGTGATGCCGTGCAATTCGTTGTAGGCAATCTGTTTTTCGCGTCTGCGATTGGTTTCGTCAATGGTAAGCTGCATACTGTTGGTGATTTTGTCGGCATACATGATAACCATACCGTTCGCATTACGTGCCGCACGTCCTGACGTTTGAATCAATGAACGTTTATTGCGAAGAAACCCTTCTTTATCTGCATCTAAAATTGCAACGAGCGAAACTTCGGGCAAGTCCAAACCTTCGCGCAACAAGTTCACACCAATCAACACATCAAACTTGCCAAGGCGCAAATCGCGGATGATTTCAATTCTATCTAAAGTATGTACTTCACTATGAATATAGCGGCACTCCACACCAAAGCGCGTTAAGAATTTAGTGAGTTCCTCAGCCATACGTTTAGTGATAGTGGTAACAAGTACGCGCTCTTTTTTCTTTACACGCTCGTTTATCTCCTCCATCAAATCATCCATTTGGTTGAGGCTTGGACGCACCTCAATTGGCGGGTCGAGCAAACCTGTGGGGCGAACAACTTGTTCAATGATTACACCGTCTGTTCTGCCCAATTCAAAATCGCCCGGTGTTGCACTTACATACACCACCTGGTCTTGTATGGCTTCAAATTCCTGAAAGCTTAATGGGCGGTTATCCAATGCAGAAGGTAAGCGGAAACCATATTCTACCAAAGTCATTTTACGCACTTTATCGCCACCGCTCATGCCGCCAATCTGTGGAACAGATACGTGGCTTTCATCAATCACCATCAAAAAATCCTGCGGAAAATAATCGAGCAAACAATAGGGTCGCGTGCCGGATTGCCTTCTGTCCAAATAGCGCGAATAGTTCTCAATGCCGCTGCAATAGCCAAGCTCGCGCATCATTTCCATATCAAACTCCACACGCTCTTTCAATCGCGCTGCTTCCTGATGCTTGCCGATTTCTTTATAGTAGGTAACTTGTTTCTCCAAGTCCATTTTTATCTCATCCATCACCTGCTTCAACAGTTCACGCGAGGTAACATACATGTTTGCCGGAAAAATCGCCACGTTGCCCGGTCTGCCGATAGTTCTGCCGTTGCCCGGGTCAAAGGCTTCCACCATTTCAATTTCATCGCCAAAAAAAGTGATGCGATAGGCATAGTCCACATAAGGCAAAACAATTTCAACCGTATCACCTTTTACCCTGAATGTGCCGCGCTTTAAATCAATATCACTGCGCGAATACAAGGCATCTACCAAGCGTAATAAAAAAGCATTGCGCGCAATTTTTTGACCTTCGGCAACGCGCACAATTCCCTGCTCAAAATCAACAGGGTTGCCCATACCATAAATGCAACTTACCGAAGCAACCACAATAATGTCGCGCCTTCCCGAAAGCAACGAAGCCGTTGTGCTTAACCGCAGCTTGTCAATTTCTTCGTTGATGGCAAGGTCTTTTTCGATGTAGGTGTTTGAAGATGGAATGAAAGCCTCGGGTTGATAATAATCGTAGTAGGAAACAAAATATTCCACCGCATTTTCAGGAAAGAATTGCTTGAACTCGCCATACAACTGGCTTACCAAAGTTTTATTGTGCGAAAGAATAAGCGTGGGTTTATTTACCTGAGCAATCACATTCGCCATTGTGAATGTTTTGCCCGAACCCGTAACACCCAACAAAACCTGATGTTTTTCGCCACCATTGATGCCTTCAACCAATTGTTGAATTGCTTCGGGCTGGTCACCGGAGGGTTGGTATTTTGTATGTAGCTTAAATTCCATTTTGGGAGAACGAAAGTAAGCATTCGCACATCAAGAAAATCAGATTAAGGAATTTTTCTGAAAGAAAAATCAATGTATCTAAATAGCAACAGATTGATAAACCTGCGCATAAAGTTTCACTCCTTTTTCAAGCGAATAAAATTGAAAAGATGCTTCACGAATGTGCCGGTTGGAAAGGTTTACTTTTCGCAATAATTCATGTGCCGCAATGTGGTAATCATTTACGGTAAAATTATTTACAACAACCCCGCAATTTGTTTCACGAACAATTTCATCCACATCGCCTACGCCTTTGTTACAGATGTGCAAAAGTCCCATTCCCATTAGCTCTCCCTGCTTTGTTGGCGAAGATGCCTGCTTTGAGAAAACCGGCTTGATGAAAAAAATTCCCGCATCGGAAAGCGAAAGATAAGCAGGAACTAAGTTATGTGGCGAAGCAACAATGCGAATTGCCTCCTCCCCTATTCTTCTTTGCTTCGCTTTGCTTAAAATAAAATCGGGCGATTCGTTGGTGATAAAGAGAAACTTCGCATCAGGTTTTTTCTCCAGCAATACCTTGAAACAGTCCAACATTTCATCCAGCATATACCATGTGCTGATGCTGCCGAGATAGCTCAACACAAAATCATTTTCCGACAGACTCAATTCGTTGCGCAGTCGCGCTTTGTCTTTTGCATCAACTTTTTCTGAATTAAAAACATCCAAATCGGCACAACATGGAATTACCTGAATCGGTATCGGTTGGTTTGAAATTTGCTTCCATGAATGAATGATTTTTTTGCCCGCTTCGGTGAGGCTGATTACATAGTCGGCTTCGCTTAGAAAGTGTATTTCTTTCTTTTTGAAAAACCTGTAAACTGCATTGTAAACAGGGTTGTCAAGATTCCAGATTTTTCCATCAACCCTTTCATCGGCATAAAAGCCGCGCATATCAAAAACGAACTTCACGCCATATTTTCTTTTGAACGAAAGACCGACTAATGCTGTGATATAGCTGCGGCAGTGAATGATTTGAAATTTATCTTCATGGTAAATTTCTGCAACCTTTTTCTTCAATCGCCAAACGTCATAAAGCGTGGAAAGCACGGGCGGTTTTTTTGTGTAACGCAACGGCAACCACTTGATATTGCATGCACTACACCGTTCTTCAATTTTCGCTTTGCTTTTTTCATATCGTTCCGTTTTTTCAAAGCTGATAAGCGTAAAGCGAAACCCTTTTCCCGACAAGCCTTCCAGATATGCCAACACCTGACTTTGACCAAGCGGGTCGGTCATGCCATCGTAAGAGAGATATAAAATATGCGGCTTATTTTCCTGCATAATCTTTCAGCCATTTATGCAACAATGCCAACGCAAACAAGCGATTGTATAAGTATATCTCACCAGCCGAAAATCGTTCTTTTAGTTGCTTCACGTACTTCAACTTTACAATTTTTGCTTCGATAATATTTTCATCACTAAGCCAATCTGTAATCATGTAACCCAACTCACCCTTCATCCATTTTGCCAGCGGAATAGCAAAGCCCCATTTGGGGCGATTGAACATTTCACGCGGCACGTAATCGTACAATACTTCTTTTAGCAAATATTTTGAAATGCCATTTTTTGTTTTCAGCTTTTCATCAACATTCAAAGCAAATTCTACCACGCGATAATCTAAAAATGGCGTGCGCGCTTCGAGCGAAAACTGCATGGTTGCTCTATCCACTTTCACCAATAAATCATCTTTTAAATAATAGCGTATATCAAACAATGCCTGACTTTCGACAGCAGAAAGTTTTCGTGCAGTTTCAACATTCTCTTTCATCAGCACCACACCTTCAATATCTTCGAGCAACAAATCATTTAATTCTTCTTCGCTAAAAAAATATTGTTCCTGTGAAAAGATATGGCTCTTTAAATGCTCCTCGCTTTTGTAATCAATTACACGCGCACCTCTTTTCAAAACATTGTTACTCATTGAAAGCAAGGCTGCAATTGGTTTACGAAGTATTTTTACAAACGGATTATTCAAACGTTTCGCCCATGTGTATGCACCATAGCCGTGAAACAATTCATCGCCTCCATCGCCTGTCAAAACCATAGTTACGTGTTGTCTTGCCAATTTGCTTACCAACATAGTTGGCAATGCCGATGAATCGGCATAAGGTTCATCATAAGCGGTGAAAATTTTATCGGTTAATTCAAGCGCATCTTTTTCACTCACGATAAATTCGGTGTGTTGTGTGCCGAGATGTTGCGCAACCTGTTGCGCAAATTTTGATTCGTTATGCGATGCTTCTTTAAAACCAATGGAAAAAGTTTTCACAGGCGTATCGCTGTTGCGCTGTGCCAATGCCGTTACCAAGCTCGAATCAATACCTCCACTCAAAAATGTTCCGAAAGGCACATCGCTTATCATGCGGTATTTTACGGATGAAAGCAGCAAATCATTCAGTTGTTTTTTAGCTGAATCAAAATTACTGAATGTGTTTGCAGTGATTTTTTTTTCGGGTTTCCAATAAGATTTTATTTCTGCAACGCCATCTTTTACAACAGCATAGCTTCCCGCAGGCAGCTTGTAAATATTGGTGTAAATGCTGTGCGGATCGGGCACATAACCGAGATAAAGAAAATTGTATATCGCTGCTTTGCTCACTTTTGTATTTGCCTTCACAAACGCGCTTTGCATCAAAGCCTTTATTTCAGAGCCGAAAACAAAAGTATTTCCGTGATGAAAAAAGTTGAGCGGCTTCACGCCAAGCCTGTCGCGGAAAAGATAAAGCAAATCTTCCTGAATATCATAAATAGCAATTGTAAACATGCCATTAAATCGTTCAACAGCTTTTACACCCTCTAATACAAATGCTTCTAAAATAACTTCAGAATCAGAATGTGTTTTGCATTGAATATTGAGGTCGTTTGCAATTTCTTGGAAGTTGTAAACCTCTCCATTAAATACCATCACATACCTGCCATCGTGCGAATACATCGGCTGATTGGCGGCTACGCTCAAATCAATAATGCTTAATCTTCTATGACCTAATCCAACAGTTTTTTCCGCATCGAAATAAAATCCTTCCGCATCGGGTCCGCGATGTTGC
>CAZSEG010000007.1:7061-25146 GCA_964605875.1 uncultured Chitinophagaceae bacterium | reverse complement strand
GAATTAGTTATCAACTTCAACTCATCGGAGGAGATGTTTTTTTGAGGAGAGAAAAAGCCCGCTATACCGCACATAAATTATGTGTTTAAAAAATCTAAAATAAAATTTGCAATGCGTTCGCAAGATTTTCCATCCCAAAGCGGTGGTATCGAACCTTTCTTGTACGCTCCGTTGTTTATTTGCTCAACAATGGAAAGTATTTTTTCAATATTAAGTTCAACCATTGTATTTGTGCCTGAATCTACAGTAACCGGGCGTTCGGTATTTTGCCTTACAGTTAAGCAAGGCACTTGCAAATAAGTGGTTTCTTCCTGCACTCCACCGGAATCGGTAATCACACATTTGCTGTTTTTTACCAGATTCATAAATTCAAAATATCCTAATGGGTCAGTAAATATAATCTGCCCGTTAGTGAGTTTTTCCATCAATCCAAAAGCGGCTAAATTCTTTTGTGTGCGGGGATGAACGGGAAAAACAACCTTTGATGAAACTGCAATTTTAAGCATTAAATCTGCCAGCAAAGCAAGTCTGGTTTCATCATCTACATTTGAAGGTCTGTGAAAAGTAAATAATACATATTCGTTTACATTCAACTTTTCGCGGATATTATTCGCATCAATTTCGGGCATAAAAGCCACCAGCGAATCAATCATTGAATTGCCTGTGAATTTTATTTTCCGCTCATCTTTTCCTTCGTTCAGCAGATTGTTTTTTCCGCTTTCTTCAGTTACAAAATATAAATCGGCAATAGCGTCCACCAATATTCTGTTTACTTCTTCCGGCATTGTCATGTCGAAACTCCGCAAACCGCTTTCAATGTGGGCAACCGGAATGCCATAACGATTGGCAACAAAAGCGCAGGCAAAAGTTGAATTTACATCTCCCGGAACTATAACAATATCCGGGCGGTGCTCTTTTATATAAACCTCGAAAGCCTGCATGATATTTGTTATCACTTCAATTTGCGAACCCTGATTTATATTCAGAAAAACATCGGGTTTGCGCATCGCCATTTGCTGAAAAAAAACATCGTTCATATTAAAGTCGAAGTGTTGCCCCGTATGAAGAAGTTTATATTCAATATCTTTTAAAGCTCGAAATTGCTTTTCGAGCTGTGTTATTTTTATAAGGTTGGGGCGTGTACCCACACATGTCAATACTTTCTTCATAGATTAAATGCTACTCAATAATTCAGCCAATTTAGCTGTTTGCTTTTCACGCGAATATTGCAACACTTTATCACTCGAAACATTGTTTGTTTCAACAATACCATTTTGAAACAGATTATATTTTTCGTTGAGGAAAAGTACTGTTTCTTCTACGCCCGAAATACAAGTTCCGCTTTCAGAAGATGTTACTATCTCTTCTATCGAACCTTTATCACCGGGTACTACCAATATCTTTGTGCCGCTTGCTATGTATTCGTATATTTTACTGGCTATAATTCCTTTTTGCTCATCCCATGCAACGTGTAGTAACAGGTGGCTTCGCTGCTCTGTTTCCAACACTTTTATTCTTTCTACCCGAGGTGTGCATTCATAATAATTTTCATAGCCTCTCAACAGATGCTTAATTCTTTCATGCTGTTGCTCATAAAATGCCAAACCCGGCAGCATAAATTTTATTTTAAGCGAACTGTTTGAATCAATAAACCGCTTAAATGCTTCACAGAAAATTTCGATTTTTTGACCTGCATACAATGTGCCTACATAGGTTATGGTAAATGCTTCATACTTGGGCAGATGATTTACCTCATTAAAATCATCCTGAACAAAGCCGTTGTACAAAGCATAAGCGGGCTTTGAGGTTAATGCGCCTACGCTATCTGCAATCGGCTGAGAGCTTGCCGTGATGCAGCTTGCGGTGCGCACCCACTTTTTTTCAAAAGGTTTGTCCCATGAATTAACTATGCTGAATAATGCGTTTCTGCCGATTGAATTGATGTCGCTCGTTGTCCAGGCATCTCTGTAATCCACAATCCATTTAATGCCAAATTTGCGTTGAAGCGTATAACCCAGCTTAAAAAAATTAAACGGATTTCCGGTAATAACAGCCAGCTTCACAGATTTGTTTTGCTCTAAGTAATTACGGGTATATTCAAATATGTTGTTGCATGGAATAATTGAATTGGAAATATTTTGAAGCAGCAATTCTAAAAGTGTCAGCAATTTTCTGATGAACACAAATTTTCCGGCTCCGTATTTTAAATAAATTCTATCCCTGAGATTTGAGCTGTATGGAATATAATGAACCTCGTAATTCTCATTTTTTTCTACCACCACTTCCTGGGGCGTTTGCCTGGAAACATCCGGGAGTTGATTGATTTTATAATCCCACCGCCTTGTAATCACTACCGGAAAATAACCGTGCTTATGCAACTGCTGCGCCCACGAAAATGCCCTTTGGGAAGCAGTAAGGTTACAGGGCGGAAAAAAATACGAGATAATTAAAACCTTTTGCAATGCGCTGAGCTATCTTATTTTAGACGGCAAATATGAACAATAAAACTTTGCTTTTTCTTACATCCTCCTACCCTTTTGGAAAAGGTGAAACATTCATTGAAAATGAGATTCACTTCCTCGCTCAAAAGTTTGAGAAAGTAATCATTGTTTCTAACGATACCCAAAGCAATGATAAGCGCGAAACACCCGAAAATGTTACTGTTTTGCGACATTCTTACAATCTTGATGCTGCTCAAAAAATTAAAGCGCTCATCAAAATATTCAGTCTTGATTTTTGGAAAGAGATATGGTTTGTACTAACCATGCTTGGAACTTTTCCTTCAAAAAAAATTGTATTTACTGCGCTTTCCACTGCATACAAATCCAATATTCTTAAACAATTTATTCTGTCAAAAACGGGAATAAAATCCGAACAACACTTTGTTGCCTATTCTTATTGGAGCGATGACAGCGCGGTGGCTGTTGCGATGCTTAAATTATTTTTTCCAAACATGAAAAATGTTTGCAGGGCGCATCGCTGGGATGTTTATTTTGACAAGCAAAAAAAGGAATATCTGCCTTTCCGAAAGTTGCTTGCAAAAAATACTGACCAAATATTTTTCATTTCAGACCACGCAAAAAAATTCTTTATCGAAAAGAACCGGATTGCAGAGAGTTCATTGTTGGCTGTGTCCAGACTTGGTACTATCCGTATTCAAAAAGCAGATACACTTGTAACAACTGATGCTTTTTACATTGTGTCTTGTTCGCATCTGATTCCGCGCAAGCGAGTATTGCTTTTGGCTCAAGGCTTGTTGCAGGTTAAAAGCCCCTCTCCTATTGTGTGGACTCATTTTGGAGATGGTGAAGAAAGCGTACAATTAGAAGCATTTATCAATAAACATTTTGCTTCAAATTCTTCCGTTAAAGTCAATTTGAAAGGCTCTGTTCCTAATAAACTAATCAGAGAATTTTATGCGGGTCAAAAGGTTGATTTATTCGTAAATGTTTCTGAATCGGAAGGTGTTCCTGTTTCAATCATGGAGGCTATGAGTGTTGGTATTCCTGTGGTTGCAACAGATGTAGATGCAGTAAATGAAATCGTAAAATATAATTTCAACGGTATTCTGCTTTCCAAAAATCCTTCTCCGCAGGAAGTGACAAATGCTATTTTGAAATTTATTGAAATGAATGAACAGGAAAAGCAAACATTCAATCAAAATGCGTTTGAGTTTTGGAACAAAAACTACAATGCCGAAAAAAACTATGAGGATTTTACCAATCGCTTATTGAACCTATAACTACACAATCAACACAGGACATTTCACTTTGTGGCGCACCTCTGTAATTGTTTCGCCATACAGCAAATCATAGAAAGTATTGTGCCCGTGGCTGCCCAGCACGAGCATTTCCAGCTTCAACATTTCTGCAAGATTTGGAATGGACTTTCCGGGATTGCCAAAGCCTAATTGTGTTTCCACTTTATAGCCTTGCGCTTTCAAATCTGCGGCATACAATTGAAGCTGTTTCCGGTCTTCTGATGTTTCGTAATCGTTTATTTCTATACCCACAGCGCGCGCACCTGCGCTTTCTGTAACGTGAATTAAAAAGTACTCCGAATAAGATTTTCCCATTGCAATGCCGTGTTCAATGGCTTTAATATCGCTGCCCGAAAAGTCAACACAAATGCCGATTCTGCGGTATTCTTTCGCTTTAATAACAGGAAGATTTACAGCCGTTCCATGCGGTAAATTTTGTGTGCTGGCAGTTTTTCGGTTTATAAATGGCGACACAATTATGTACAACAAAAGAAATGCCGATGCAGCAATGGCAGGTAAAATAAAGCCGTAGTAAATCCATTGCTGCGGCAACAGCGTTTTCCATTCGGCAACGGTTTCAATCACCAACTGAAAGTTCAAACCAATGATAATAGCTGCGGCAACCCATGCAAATACTTTGGTCAAAGTGGAAATGGCAAACACGCCCATTTTTATTTTATCGCTTACAAAATGTATGAGCGGAATTACCGCAAAACCTAATTGTAAGCTCAAAATTACCTGACTGAATATCAGCATATCGCCCACTTTATCTTCACCCAGAAAATAAATCACCAACATGGCAGGCACAACCGCAATCAGCCGTGTTATCAATCTTCTCAACCAAGGCGCAATGCGCAAATCCAAATAACCTTCCATCACAATTTGCCCGGCAAGTGTGCCTGTGATTGTAGAGCTTTGCCCCGCAGCAATCAAGGCTACTGCAAAAAGAATCGGAGCTAATTTTTCACCCAACAACGGCTCTAACATTCTGTACGCATCTTGAATTTCAACAACATCGTGATAGCCTTTTTTGTAGAACACGGTTGCCGCCAAAATCAAGATGGCAGCATTCACAAAAAACGCGGCATTCAATGCAATGGCAGAGTCAATGATGTTATACTTAATCGCCTGCCGCATTCCCGCTTCATCCCTTTTGTTTCTGCGGGTTTGCACCAATGATGAATGCAGGTATAAATTATGCGGCATCACCGTTGCGCCAATAATACCGATGGCGATATACAACGCGCCTTTATCTTTTAATGAAGGCAAAAAACCCGAAGCAATTTCGCCTAAATGCGGCTTTGCAAAATACAATTCGGCAAAGAACGAAAGGCTGATAATAGCCACCAAAGCAAGAATAAAAGCCTCAAGGTAACGCATTCCCTTGCTTTGTAAATAGAGGATAATAAACGTGTCCAACACCGCAATGCCCACGCCCCACAAAAGCGGAATGCCAAACAATAAATTCAAACCGATTGCCATGCCCAATACTTCTGCAAGGTCGCAGGCGGCAATGGCGATTTCAGCCAGAATGTATAGCGAAAAATTTACGGGCTTTGAATAAGTTTCCCTGCTTAGTTGCGCTAAATCTTTACCACGAACAATACCAATGCGTACGCAAAAACTTTGCAGCAAAAGCGCGATAATATTGCTCATCAGCAGCACCCACAAAAGCGAGTAGCCGTACTTGCTTCCGCCAGCGATGTCGGTTGCCCAATTGCCAGGGTCCATGTAACCAACCGCCACCAAAAATGCAGGACCGATAAAGAGAAAAAGCCGCTTGCGCCAACTGTTCGTTTGCGTGGTATCTATGCTTCCGTGAACTTCTTCTAAGGATTTATGAGACACATTCAATTTTTAGACAAACCTAAAAATATATTTTCATAAATATAAAAAGATGCGTCTAAAAAATTAAAACCCCACCTATTGCAAATTTGCCGTTAGCAGTTGTTTTTTTATGTAATATGTAACTCCAAAATAAAATTACTTCCATACTTAACTATATAAAACGTCCAAACTCTTTCATAATATTCTTCGGGTCTGTATTCCGTGCTGTCATTATACCAAGAGTAATTTGGTCTAAAACAATTTTGTTCCACCAATTTTATTAGGGCGGTTTTATTAATTCCAGCAATTTTTACACGAACAGTGTATCCCATCTCTTGACATTGACTGTCTTCGTAAAAGTGTCCACCTTTATAGCTTAACTTCCAGCCGCAGTTTTCCATTCCTAATGTTTTATTTGATAAGTGAACAGTGTCATAAAGTTGTAAGTATGTCCTATTCATATATTCTAAAAGAGCGGAGTCTGATTTCCATTCTTGGATTTCTGGTGTGTTACTTGCCTTGATATTATGCGCGCTGTCTATAGTCATTAAAGTGTCGGTCTTTATTTTATGGTCGTCTGATTGACTTTGTGGTGAATTGCAAGCAATAACTATAGCAGTCCAGATAAAGAATAGATATTTAATAAAGGTCTTGTTCATTGTCTAAAAAATAACTGCTAATCCTGTATAGTTCTGAGGAGATATTTTGCGCAATTCGTCTTTAATTGCATCAGATACATCCAATGCTTCAATAAAAGCCTGAATGCTTTCTTTATTTACAGTGTTGCCGCGAGTAAGCTCTTTTAGTTTTTCGTATGGATTGGGGTAATTTTCTCTGCGCAAAATTGTTTGAACAGCTTCGGCAACTACCGCCCAGTTAGCTTCCAAATCTTCATTCAGTTTTGCTTCGTTCAACAAAAGTTTCGACAAGCCTTTTTCGATAGAAGAAAGACTTATCAGCATGTGCGCCACCGGCACGCCAATGTTGCGCAACACGGTGGAATCCGTAAGGTCGCGCTGCAATCGCGAAACAGGAAGTTTAGCCGCAAGGTGTTCAAACAGTGCGTTGGCAATGCCCAGATTTCCTTCGGCATTTTCAAAATCAATCGGGTTCACTTTATGCGGCATGGCGCTGCTGCCGATTTCGCCCGCTTTTGTTTTTTGCTTAAAGTATTCCATGCTGATGTATGTCCACATATCGCGGCAGAAATCAACAAGAATATTATTGATGCGTTTGTAAGCATCAAAAGATGCTGCAAGGTAGTCGTAGTGCTCGATTTGAGTAGTATAAGTGCTTCGGCTTAAACCCAATTTATTGTTCACAAAATCATTGGCAAAACTCACCCAATCTACCGAACCGTAGGCAACATGATGAGCATTAAAATTTCCGGTTGCGCCACCAAATTTTGCGGAGTATGGAATGCGCTTCAATTCAGCCAGTTGCTTTTCTAACCGCTCAACAAACACCATAATTTCTTTTCCTAAAACTGTTGGCGAAGCCGGCTGCCCGTGCGTGTGCGCAAGCATCGGAATTGCCTTCCATTGCGCTGCCAATTGCTTTAGGTTTTCAATCAAATTATTGATGGCAGGAAAAATCTGCTGCTCGTTAGCCAATTTATACGAAAGCGGAATTGCGGTGTTGTTAATGTCCTGCGAAGTCAAGCCGAAATGCACAAACTCCTTATACTCGCTTAGTCCGGCTTCCGCCAATTTTTCTTTCAAAAAATATTCAACTGCTTTCACATCATGGTTGGTAATCTTTTCGGTGGCTTTTATTTTTTGCGCATCGGCTTCACCAAAATTCAAATAGATGTTGCGCAAAGCTGTAGTATGATTTTCAATTGGTTTCAACACCTCAATTGCCCCGCCCAAAGCCAGCAAATATTCCACTTCCACCAATACACGAAAACGAATCAGTGCATATTCCGAAAAAAAATTTCCTAAGGTTGAAGTCTTGCCACGGTAGCGTCCGTCAATGGGCGAAATGGCGGTTAATTCATTCAATTGCATGGCGCAAACCTAAAGGTTTTGGAGATTTACGGCTTAAATAATTCATCTTTTGTGAAAGTTATGTTTGCATTAAGAAGCTGTGCAATAACTGCCCTTGCTTGTTGCCGCATATTTGCATACGTTTGAAGCCTAATAACAAAAATATGCGTCAAGATTTATACCAGCACCACGATTACTATTTAATTGACGACCTGCTCACCGGTGAGCAAAAACTGATTCGCGAAAGCGTGAGAAATTGGGTAAAAAAAGAACTCAGCCCGATTATTGAAGACTATGCCCAACGTGCAGAATTTCCCCGCCATATCGTAAAAAGTTTAGGCGAAATCGGAGCATTCGGACCAAGCATTCCTGCCGAATATGGCGGTGGCGGATTGGACGAAATCACCTACGGAATTATCATGCAGGAATTGGAGCGTTGCGATTCGGGAATCCGCTCTACGGCTTCGGTTCAAGGCTCCTTGGTAATGTACCCGATTTACAAATACGGCAGCGAAGAGCAGCGCATGAAATACCTTCCAAAGTTGGGCAAGGGCGAATTGTTCGGTTGCTTCGGCTTAACCGAACCAAACCACGGCAGCAATCCCGCAGGCATGGAAACCAACATCAAAGACAAAGGCGACCACTATCTTTTGAATGGCGCAAAAATCTGGATTTCAAACGCTCCGTTTGCCGACATCGCGGTGGTGTGGGCGAAAGATGAAAATGGCAAAATAAAAGGCTTGATTGTTGAACGCGGCATGGAAGGTTTTTCAACGCCAACCATGCACAATAAATGGAGTTTACGCGCATCTATCACAGGCGAATTGGTATTTGACAATGTAAAAGTTCCGAAAGAAAATTTATTGCCGAATGTGGAAGGATTGAAAGGTCCATTGGGTTGTTTGTCAACCGCCCGCTACGGCATTGCGTGGGGAGCTATTGGCGCAGCTTTGGATTGCTACGACACTGCATTGCGATATGCCAAAGAAAGAATCCAGTTCGGCAAACCGATTGCAGGCTTTCAATTGCAACAAAAGAAATTGGCAGAAATGATTACCGAAATTACCAAAGCGCAATTGTTGGTTTGGCGGTTAGGCACTTTGAAAAACGAAGGCAAGGCAACAGCCGCACAAATCAGCATGGCAAAGCGCAACAGTTGCGAAATTGCGTTGAACATCGCCCGCGAATCGCGCCAGATTCTTGGCGGCATGGGCATTGTGGGCGAATACCCCATCATGCGCCACCTGATGAATTTAGAAACGGTAATTACCTACGAAGGCACACACGATATTCATTTACTGATTACCGGACAGGATATTACGGGATTGAATGCGTTTGTGTAAATAATATCTCTTTGAATTATGCTGTATAGAATATTTTTTTTGACTGTCGCAGTTTTGATTTACAGCAACATATTGTTTGCGCAAAACAATGTCGGCATAGGCACATCTTCACCCGATGTATCTTCTGTGTTAGAACTTGCCGCGCAGGACAAAGGCGTTTTAATACCACGCTTAAACAGTATTCAACGGTTAGCAATTGCAAACCCTGCCAATGGTTTGATGGTATTCGATACAGATTCTGCCTGCTTTTTCTTTTACAGAAGTAATGTCGTGCAATGGGTTTCATTATGTAATGCAGGTATTCCCGGTGCGCAAGGATTACAAGGATTACAAGGATTACAAGGTGTAACGGGCGAAACAGGAGTGCAAGGATTACAAGGTATTCAAGGTGTTACAGGCGAAACAGGAGTGCAAGGATTACAAGGTATTCAAGGTGTTACAGGCGAAACAGGAGCGCAAGGAGCGCAAGGCATACAAGGTGTTACAGGTGAAACGGGAGCGCAAGGGATTCAAGGACTTCAAGGCATACAAGGCATTACAGGTGAAACGGGAGCGCAAGGATTACAAGGTATCATAGGCGCAACTGGTGCGCAAGGGATTCAGGGAATTACCGGAACAACAGGCGCACAGGGAATACAGGGAGTTCAAGGCATTCAAGGAGTAACCGGAATCACCGGACCGTTGGGCGCAGCAGGCGGAGATTTATCGGGCAATTATCCCAACCCGACAGTGGTTGCTTTGCAGGGTCGCCCTGTGGCAAATACTGCGCCAACCGCAAATACTGTTTTAACATGGAACGGCAGCGCGTGGACACCCGATAACGGCAACGGAATATTCTGGAGAATCACAGGAAACAGCGGTATCAATTCCGGCACAAACTTTATCGGCACTACCGATGCTGCCGATTTGGTTTTCAGAACCAACAACGCTTTTCGCGCAAGATTTATCGCGGCTACCGGAAACCTGCGCATCAGGGACAACGCCTATCCTACAATCGTACCTGCACAAGCAGATGAAACCAATACAAAATTCAGTGTTACGGGCGGGTTCAGCGCGTTTGGCGGCTTCAACAACGACCCGAATGTAAATGCCAATCCCCCGGGCAGCACGTGGATAAACGGTGTGGGCACATTGGTAATCGGCATTAACAGAGATGCAGGAGCAAGCGGAGTAGATTTTTGGAACAGCACATCACATAATCAAGTTGCAGCTAATAACAACATTAATCGCGGTTTTTATTTCAGAAGATACAACAACGCAGGTGCAGAGCAGCTCATCGGCAGAATAGAAGGCGATGGAAGATTTTACGGCACAAGTTTTACGCCCGTGAGCGATGAAAGAATGAAGCGCGATTTCACAGCCTATCCTTCGGTGTTGGATAAAGTGAAGCAAGTAAAAGCATACAATTACACGCTGCTCGATCAAAGTTTTGATGCAAAAGGCAAATTGCAATTTAGCGATGTTGCAACCGTTAAAGACTTCGGCTTTAATGCGCAGGAATTATACAAGTTGTTCCCCGAAGCAGTTCACAAACCAAAGGATGAAAGCAAAGAACTGTGGGGCATAGATTATGCAAAATTTTCGGTGATATTGCTGAAAGCAATGCAGGAACAACAGCAGCGCATTGAAGAATTAGAAAAGAAAATAAACAAGTAAAAAAATGATGAAGCAAATTCTTTTCGTGGTGATGATGGCAGGTTTTTCGTTTGCAGCTAATGCGCAGAAAAATCAGCAGGGAGGTTATGCATTGGTGCGTGTTTTTGATGCCAATAAGTTTGTGGCATCAGGTTCTTATTATGTCGGCTCAAAAATATTTATCACCTACGAAGACGGTAAACAGGAAATTGTTGAATTAGGTGCGTTCAGCGAGAAAAGCGAACCCGAAAACCTTAAAAAGATTACTGCTGTTTTAAACGAAATGAAAAAGAAAGGCTACCTGCTGATGAGTGCAACTACCACTGGCGATCAAGGTTCTATCATTTCCGATTATGTTTATTTGAAGCAGTTTTAAGCGGTTACTTCCCGCGCCTTTTAAAACTCCATGTAACCCAAAAACGTGCTTCCACAACGCCATCTTTTGATACGCCTGTTGAAACGGTTCGGCACGTTGTGCCTTCGCCTGATGAAATTGCTAACTCAATTGCATCGCGAATCAATCTGCCATCCTCGCAGGTAAATGTTGTAATGGTAGTTGCCTTCTTTACAAACTCAGCTTCAATACCTGTTACCAACACCGCAACCGATGGTTTCGCTTTGATAGTTCCCATCATGCTCATCATGCCGCTGCTCATTTCGGCAGCCATTGCCAGCACCGCAAAATAGGTTGACTGAAAAGGGTTTTTATTCAGCCAGCGATATGGTACCGTAACCTCACATTTTTCTACACTAATGGATTTCACTTTCAATCCTGCAATGAAACCCATTGGCAAGGCTTTTAAAAGAAACAAGTTGTAGTAAAGCGGGTTCAACACTCCTTTTTGAAATTCCACATCTGTTTTGGCTTGCGCTTCGCGGTATCTCAATAGGTCAGGATGAATGGCAGTTGCTTCCATGTTTGCTATATTTTTTTAATAATCTCAATGACGGATTCGTTTAAATTCCTGTGCGCAAGTTCTTTGTTTTTTTCCCCCGAAACAAAATTTTGTTCCACCGCGCTTAAATGATAAAAAGGCTGCTGCCTAAATAAACAAGTGTAAGCGAAATTTATTCCGTCATTGGTTTCAATATGCGGGTTGTATTTTGAAACTCTCAAAGCGCGCAATTCCGCATCAGTTGAAGCAGTATTTACAGTAAGCGACAGCACTTTTCTATAAGGCAAAAACACGTTCAGATAAGCATTGGTTTTATTCACGAAACCGCCCATAAGATGCGGCTTGTCGTTCACCGAAAGCAAATTCAATTCATACAAATCTTTGAATCCTTCATCGGTAAAAATACCTGTGTCGGCAGGCTTGTCGTTGATGATATTCACAACTTCTCCTACCGAAATATTTTCTTTAAAAGCATTTGCAAAACCAATCTTCAAAACTAAATGATATTGATTGTTTGCAAGATGATTGGCAATATGAAAACCAACCTGAAAACCGCCATAACCCGTTTCGAGCAAAGTGATTTCGTGCTGCGCAGATTTGTAAAAAAGTTCAGAGTGTTTTTCGGTATTTTCATTCAGCCAATCAACAACCCGATTGATTTGCGAAAGCGAATTACAACATATCAGCAGTTTCATTTTCTAATCGTTTCTCAAAGCATTGATTAAAAAAGTATTGAATTTGTAAGCAGGTTTAAAATATTGCTTGTATAAAATTTCATCAAAGCCATCCACCATCGTATCTGCTTTTTTCAATTCCGTCATGTAGTAAAAACTCTTGTTGGCTATCAAAGGTTGCTCTTTGGCAAACTCTTTATAATCAGGCTCAAGCACTTTGTTCTTATCGCCTTTCAATTCACCGTAAACATTTTTAAAAGCCTTTTCGTTAATCACTTTTTTAAATGCTTCGGGGTTGTAATAAATCTCCTGTCGAATTTTTGCCAACTGTGTTTTATCCAACATATACATTCCTCCGCCAACAAAAATTTCCTTATTGCCGATGTGAATGTAAAAACCGGGATACTCCATGTCTTGCGTACCAATTTTTGAAAACACGGCAGCCACATTGTTCTTGTAAGGCGACTTATCTTTTGAAAATCTTATATCCTTATTGATACGAAAAATTGCTTTCGGAATATTCCTGTTGATTTCGGGCAGGTCTTTCGCTAATTTTTCAGTTACCGATGTTACTAATTCTTTGAAAGGTTGCTTAACGTGTTCTTCATACATATCGCGGTTGGCATCAAACCAAACTTTGTTGTTATTCTTTTCAAGCTCATCAAAAAATTTAAAAAAAGACTTCGTAAAAAACTGCATGGCTACTTTATTTTGAACACAGAACAAACATAAAAGAATCGGTTGTTGTTCGGGAAATAATCATCTCATGCAACTTTTATTCTTGTTTACCGTAAAGGTGGATAACGAATAATTTAATATTATGAACAAGCTATTCACCACACTTTCAATTTTAGCAATAGGAATTGCATCTTACGCCACGCCTGTTTTCACGCATGAAGAGGCATACATAAAAGGTGAAAAAGCCTTCGAGTCGGGCAATTACGAAGAAGCACTTACAAGCTTGAACGCAGCAATATCCGAAGCGGCAGACCGCTACAAATATTTTTACCTGCGCGCATTGGTAAATAAAAATTTAGACCGTGCAGAAGATGCCATTGCAGATTTTACACGTGCAATAAATTTAAAACCTGCTGCCGAAGCATTGTATGAAAGAGGCGTTTTACATCTGAGTAATGGCGATATGGATGCGGCAAAATCTGATTTTGAAGATGTAGAGATGGTCGGCAACAACTTTAAAAATATTCAATACTATTTAGGCTTGATTTATTACCGTGCGGGCGTACACGAATATGCCGTGAAATCTTTCAATAAATATGTTGCATTAACAGGAGGTGACGGAGAAACATTCTATTACTTGGGTTTGGCGCAGGCATCATTGAAATGGTATGACGTGGCAATCGAAAACCTTAACAAGGCTTTACCTTACAAGAAAAACAACTTGTTGATTCATGTAAAAATGTATGACTTGTATGTGCAAATGAACAAGCCCGAAAAAGCGATTGAAAGTTTAACCGCCATGATTGAAATGAGCAGCGGCAGCAAAAGAAGCGACTATTACATGGAACGCAGCTTGCTTTACTCGCAATTGGGTAACATAGAAAAAGCAAATTCTGACAGAGCAAAAGCAAGACAAAGCACAGCCTCTGTTTTCAGTGAAATGTAAGATTGATAAAACAAAATATTTTGAAGTCCGATTGCGTATGCATCGGGCTTTTTTTATGGCAAAAACACACCCCTGCCCCTCTCAAGAGGGGAACAACAGCCACTCTCACAATTTCAGCAAACATCTTCCGCAACTGATTTTCATTCTCTTTTGTGCTTGCAAAAGCATGAATATCTTATTCTTCTGTAATTGTGTCGTTAGAAAATGTTTCATAAACCCTGCTGATTGGAATACCCGAATTTATGCGCATCCTTTTGTACATCTGGTTGATTTCAACCAAGCCTACTATTTCATCAATTTTTTTTCCGTTTGGGTCGAAAAAAAGCATGGTTGGCAATTGATTTACTTTAAACTCATTATTCACTTCCAAGCCTTCAAAACTTTCCAAGTCAACATACTTGATAAGAAAATGACTATTGGCAAACGAAGCAATCACATCATTGTTTAAAACATCACGCTTTAAAGCATGGCAAGGCGCACACCAGCTTGCGCCAAACAACAACGCATAAGGTTGTTTCAAGCGAACAGCTTCGCGTTTCAGTGATTTGAATGAGCCATCAAAATATTTTAAAGTATCGGGTGGAGAAGCCTTTGATGAAAAGGCAAAAAGAAAAAAGAAAAAGGAAAAAAGTGTTAGTTGCTTCATTACAAATTTCGTCTGTAGATGAAAAACACTTCATCGCGTTTAATTGGTTCTTCGGTGGTTCTGTAAATCAATTGCCATTGCTTTACAAATTCAGGGTGTTGAAGCGGCATACTCATCAGCAACAAAATACTGTCTTGATTCGGGAATTTTTCCTGCACAATGTATGGCGCATAATCACCGCTATACTTCATGTAGTTATTAAAGAAAACAGTATCTAAATAAATGAATGTACCATTGCGTTGCTGGTCGGCATACCAGATTGGTTTACCAATCGGTAAATAAGGAGCCACTGCCGAAGCTGCATAAGAACGATGCCCGACAATGGTGTATTTATCCAAATTATTTTTCATGATAAATTCACCTGCATTTTTTGCATCAGAGAAGTTTTTCTCATTTTCAACACTAATAAAATCTGTTGCTTTTAATGCCTGAAATGAAAGCAGCGCAACGAACAAGATTAAGCCGCTCAAGTCAATCCATTTATAGCTCTCTAACTTTTGTAAAGGCTTGTACTTTGCTGCGATAATAAATGCGCCCAACAAGAAAATCAGCAGGAAACCATGATGGCGCGTTGTGCCTTGAAACTGGTACAAAGCGAGATAAAGAAATCCTGCGGTAGCAATTGCAATAAATATGAGTGCCTTTGGTTTGCGGACGAAACTTAAAGCAATCAGAATGTATGCCAACAAACCAAATTTACCATTGGCTGCATTAAATGTCATTGCGCTGCCGAAGGTTTCAAAAACAGTAAACCACTTGTCGGTTGATTCTTTAGAGTAGCTGCTTTTCATACCGGCACTTAGCAAAAGCGCAATCATCGCTAATGCGCCAATCGCCATGATTGCAAGCGCAGCAAAATTTTTAGGCTGCCACTTCTTTTCTTCAATCATTTCTAAAAAGAAAATTGCACCCAAACCCACACCCGTACAAAACGCCAATACATTTGTTTGAAACAATAAGAAAATCAGAAACGCATACAACAAAGGCTTTTCAAATCGCTTCTCATACATAGCTCCAATGCCTGCTAAAATCAATGCGACAATGGAATAATTGCGGGCAATTACGGCATATTCATAAATGAAAAAATAAGAGAATAACAATGCAATCTTCAACACTATATTGATGTTATTTTTGAACAACAAAAGCCATGCAAAAGCAATCACAATAAGGTTATGAATGATATTGATTGTGCTATATCCAAAACCAAGTTTTGCAAATGGCATCAATAGCAAATACCACAAGGGCGGGTGACCTTCGTTTGGTAAATACTGAAATAAGCCTAAGAAGGAATTATCTCTTGCAATCAGCCAACTTTGCGCTTCATCGCGCCACGGTTCGTGATTGGCAGTGGTGTATAAAACGATTGCGCTATACAATGCCCAAATCAACCATAACACAATTGGCGGAATCGTAAATGCTTTCGATTCCGTTTCGGCAGTTTTTTTTGTCGTAATCTTTTTTGCTGTTGCCATCTTAATCTTTCTGCAAACCTGATTTGGTAATGGTGGAGGTTTCCTGATAAGTTTCGTAGTCGGTATTTATTTCCCAAAGGTCATGCGTTGTGCCTTTCATAATGTTTTCCGCAGCCAGCAAACCCATCAAAATTGAGTGGTCTTGATTGTTGTACTTGAAAGAACCGTACCTGCCAATCAAACTTAAATTGCCTACGGTGCGCAAATAACCTTCGATAGGTGTAAGCAATTCTTTGTAGCCTCTGCCATAAACAGGATAGCACTTTGGAATGCGATAAACACTGCCTTCTGTAACGGGTGCGTTTTTCACTAAGCCTGTTTTTTTCAATTCTTCTTTGGCAAGTGTTATCAATTTATCATCGCTCCATTTCCAAAAATCATCTTCGTCATAGCACCAATATTCCAAAGCCATAATAGAACCTTGTTTGTCGCCATGCAGTTGCGGAACCCAGTTGCGGAAGTTGGTAATTCTGCCCATCAGCAAATCAGGCGAATGGACATACAGCCAGTTGTCGGGAAACAAATCTTTTCCATCCACCAAAAGATAAACAATAATGGTATTGCGGAAACGTAACTGCTTGCTTTTTTCCAGAATATCAGCAGGCACTTCGGGCAGGCGTTGCAACAACAAAGTCATCGGCATGGAGGAAACAATGTGGTCGTATTCCTGCACCGTGCCGTCAGCCAGTTCAAGGGCGTAGGCAACGTTGTTGCGCGTCAAAACTCTTTGAACCGGAGCTTTAAGATGCACGCGACTGCCTTTCTCTTTAATGTTGTTTGCCATCCGTTCATACACCATTCCCGTTCCTTCCAAAGGATAGGCAAACTGGTCAACCAAAGTTTTATGCGTATTGCCTTTGCCGCCAAAAATTGCATTCTTGATTGCTTCGCCAAGCGACAGTTTTTTGATGCGTTGCGCTGCAAAATCCGCATCTAATTCTTTGCACGAAATACCCCACAATTTCTCGGTGTAGGTTTTGAAAAATATGCCAAACAATCTGCTGCCGAAACGACCCGTTACCCAATTTTCAAAAGAACCGTCTTCGGGCGTTGGGGTAACTTTTTCTTTCAAATAACTAAGGAAACACAAGCCCGCTTCAAACACACCAAGATTGCCAAGCGCGTTGAATGCCTTTAAAGGATAATAGAAGAATTTCTTTTTGTAATAAATGCGTGTAAGCCTGTCCACCATTTCGTAGTCGCGACCTACAACTTCAAGCCATGCCTTATTTACGCGCGTGTCATTGCTGAAAAAACGATGCGGACCAATGTCCACAATGTAATCCCACAGCTTAATTGATTTTGCCATCCCGCCAACAGATTCTGAGGCTTCAAACACATCCACTTCTGCACCGTATTTTACCAACTCGTGCGCAGCGGTTATACCCGCGGGTCCCGCGCCAATAACGGCAATTTTCTTTTTCTGCTCCATAATAAAATGAGGTGCAATGATAAGAAAAGCAGGAACGGAGAAATGAAAAAAGAAAATATGACAGCGGACTGCGCAGGTTGCGGGTTGCAGGACGTTATGATACCTTTGCCTTTCTATGCAAAACAATTTAAACCGCCTTCAAAAACTTACGGAAATGGAACAAGCAAATCCATCCGACCCGTTTTTGAAGTTTGCCATTGCGCAGGAATACATTGCGCTAAAAGAAACCGAAAAAGCAAAAGCATTATATGAATTGCTCGTAACGGATTATGCCGCCTACATTCCAACCTATTATCATTTGGGAAAAATGAAAGAAGAAGAAAATTTGTTTGAAGCAGCAATTGCGTTGTACAAAAAAGGAATTGCGCTTGCCGAAGCTGCCAACGAAAAACACGCTGCCAATGAATTGAAAGCGGCTTTATTTGCAATAGAAGAATGAAACAATCACTGCCCGAAAAATTTATTGACTACAACAACCGGCACAAATTAGCCGGTGCAAAAAAACGCATCCTGATAGCTGTGAGCGGTGGGCTGGATTCTGTGGTTCTGTGCGCCTTATTCAAACAAGCGGGTTACACATTTGCCATTGCACATTGCAATTTCAAATTGCGCGCAGCCGAAAGCAATGCCGATGCAGCCTTTGTGCAAACACTTGCAGCGCATTATCAAGTTAAGTTTTACACTAAAGATTTTGAAACAAAGCAATATGCAGAAGCGCATAAATGTTCCATTCAAGTTGCCGCCCGCGAGTTGCGCTACGCATGGTTTGAAGAATTACGCGCAGCCGA
>CAZSEG010000007.1:0-7051 GCA_964605875.1 uncultured Chitinophagaceae bacterium | reverse complement strand
TAGCTACGGCACATCATCTGAACGATAATATTGAAACTGTGCTTTTTAATCTTGCCAAAGGCACGGGAATAAAAGGTTTGCGGGGAATTTCACCCAAACATGGCAAGCTGATTCGTCCGCTTTTGTTTGCTTCGCGCGAAGAGATTGAAGCCTTTGCCAAACAACATAATCTGTCATGGCGTGAAGACAGTTCCAATGCCGTTGATAAATACTCGCGCAATTTCATCCGGCATAATATTGTGCCGTTGTTTAAGGAGTTGAACCCTGCTTTTGAAACATCTTTTGCCAACAACCTCACCATATTTTCGGAATTAGAAACACAGTTTGACACGCACTTCCGAAAGCTCAGTAAAACACTTTTTTTTCAAAGACATGGTGATGTTTACATTGCCATCGAAGCATTGAAGAAACTTACTGACAGGCGAACGATTCTCTTTACTTATCTGCAACCTTTCGGCTTTACTTCCTCGCAGGTTGATGACATTCTTTCAGGCTTAAATAATAGTGCCGGAAGACAATTCTTTGCCGATAATGCAAGACTGATTCAAGACAGAAGATTTCTGATTCTTACAAAAGGACATGAAGCAGCAGCCTCAGAGCATTTCATTTACGAGAACACAACTGAAATACTCACCAATGATTTTTTATTGAAGCAAACCAAACAGGGAAACACAAACAGGGAAATAGAAAAATCGCCATTGGTTGCAATGATAGATGTTGCGAAAATTACTTTTCCGTTGGTGTTGCGCAGATGGAAAGCAGGAGATTATTTCTACCCCATCGGCATGAACAACAAGAAGAAAAAACTGAAGAAATTCTTAACCGACATCAAACTTCCGCTGCACGAAAAAGAAAAAGTGTGGGTGATTGAAAGCGACAAACGCATAGTGTGGGTTGTCGGGCAGCGTTTAGACGAAAGATTTAAAATTACGGATAACACAACACAGGTTTTAAGGCTGCAAATTGAAACCCGACAATAGGCAATAATTCAGATTTTGAACGTTTAGTTGGTTCAAAATAAGCTAATGACAAATCGTTTTTATTTTCTCCCGTTGATGTTCGTGGTTTTGTATTCCTCATGCAATCAAAACGATAAACAACAGCCCGACTTAACAACAGACTTAGTAGCTTTAATAAGATTAGATGGAAATGCAACCGAAGAAAAATCGGGAATCACGGGAAATAATAATAACGCAACTGCAACCAACAACCGGCATGGCGAAGCCAACAAGGCAATGTTTTTTAACCGCGCAGATTCTGCACACATCAGCTTTGGCGACATCGAAAATTTAAGTTTTACAGACAATATTTTCACGATTAGCTTTTGGGTAAAAATAAAAGACACCAGCAACAGAATTGCCGTGTTGAGCAAACGCGCGCCCTTTGGTCCATTTGAATACAGCATTGATAACTTTTTCGGAAAAAACATTCTTGCCTTTGATAACTGGAAAGCCCCCGGTGGACCAACCGTGTATGGAATTGACCCCATGAAAGCTACTGCCCCAATTGAGTTAGATAAATGGCAGCACTTTGTTTTTGTTGGCACTGGAAACGAGGTGAGGGTTTACCTCAATGGCGTTTTGCAAAGCGGCATTGATACACATAATGCAAATAACTTTTTCGATAACACAGACGCTCCGTTTGAAATCGGCAACGGTGGCGGTTGGGGCAGCAATCATTATTTTAACGGAAGCATTGACGACATCTATATCTTTAAAAGAGTGTTGGATGAAGAAGCAATAAAGTTTTTGGCAAGGATGTGATGTTGGCTGTTTTCCCCTCTTGAGAGGGGTAGGGGTGTGTTTGTATTTTTATTCACCGCTTCCTCCAAATCAACAAACCGTAAGTAATCAACCCAAGCAATGCCGCAACAATCACCGCCAAAGTAAGGCTGCCAATGAAATATTGAAAATAACTCGTTGCTATTGTTTGCGGTGTGATAGCTTTACTAAAATCAATATGCACTGCATTTGCACCCAACCACAATGCACCAACTTCATGTCCGGCATAAATGATGAAAGGAATCAGCGGAACCAAACTAATGTTGGAGGCAATAATGGTTATCGCTTTATTCAGCCGAAATAAAATTGCCGCGCCAATGCCCAAAGCCGTGTGAAAACCCCAAAACGGAGAAAGCCCGAAAAACACACCCACTGCCAAAGAAATCGCCTTAACCGAAGGCGGCTCATTCAACTTTAAAATCGCATCACTTACGACCTGCCGGAAGTTTTTTTTTTAATCCCGCGAAACAAATTGCGTGGCAAAATCCAAAGGAACAACCATGTTACAAGGCAGGTATTCAGCACGCTGATTCTTGAAAAATCGCGCAAAGGACGAAAGTGAGAAACACGCTCACCCGCAGGCGGATAAAACACTTTAACCGGAACGGAAAGCACATCCAAACCGCTCCATGCACCGCGCACAATTACTTCTACTTCAAACTCAAATTTCTTTGTAAAAAACCGAATCTTATTCAATTGCTTTAACGGATACAAGCGATAACCCGATTGCGTATCAGGCGCGTCAATTCCTGTTTCAAAGCGAAACCAAAAGTTAGAAAACTTGCGCCCGAAATTGCTTTTGCCGGGTACATTCTCTTGGTTCATATTCCGCGCACCAATCACAATTGCATTGGGATTATTTTCCAAAGCGCGTAACAAAACGGGCAGGTCTTCGGCATAATGCTGTCCGTCCGTATCCATCGAAATGACATAATCGTAACCTTGCTTTTCTGCAAACAAAAAACCTTGCCGCAATGCCCAACCCTTGCCCTGATTTGGTTGATAGTTGAGTATGTTTAATTGAGGAAGTCTGCCAAGAATTTCAGGGGTATTATCAGTTGAACCGTCATTGACCAAACATACATCATCGGTGTATTGCAACACATCGCGAATGACATTTTCCAATGTCTTTGAATTGTTGTAGGTTGGCAGCAGCACACAACATTTCAAGTCCTTAAATTTTTGTTTTACGGCTAAATTATCCTGCACTCAGTTCGCCTTTAAATCTGAAAAAAATTTCAGTTCCGTTTTGATAATCGGCTGAAACAAAAAGTTTGTCCGCATCCTGATTTACTACCTTGATATTCAAGGTCAATTCCCTTGTTTTCAGAGGTTCAATAACCGCAAGAAATTTTATGGAAGAAGCCGTAGAAACAAAAAAATCGCGGTTCAATAAACTCGATACAGTTTCTTTCAAAATCTGTACTTGGCACACACCCGGCACAACGGGCAAACCGGGAAAATGCCCTTTGAAAATATCATGCTCGGCATTAAAACTGATTTGGACTTTAAGGTCGTTTTCAGTTTGCTCGGAATCTAATATGTAGAAGAATTTATTCAGCAGCATCGGGCGTTTTGTTCGATTTATTGCCGCGAATATATCTATTGCAACACAAACTGCTCACTATCAATTTCACCATTCAATTTTTTACCAGAAAAACGAAGAATGGTTTTGTCGCCCGATGCTTCGTTCATTTCAATACGCGATGCCGAAAAGTCGCTTTTTTCTAAAATAACCACAATGCCCGAAAGGAAATTCTTAACCGTTTTATTGATGGGTGTAAGTTCGATTTTTGCAAATGTGTTGTTCTCAAAAAGTTTGGTTGTAAAATCCGTACTGCTCAACATATTTCCGTTAATGCAATCCACAATTATCTTATTTAACTGCTGAAACGAACGACTGCGACTTAGGTTCATTTGACGGGTTTTATCCTCATCTTTTATCAGCAATTTCCCGTTGTTCATTACTATCATGTAAGTGAATGGTTCGCGATAGTCCAACTTTACTTTGTTATCCTTTTTGAATAAAAATTCTCCTTTTGAAATCGCTTTTTCCGCAAGCATGGAACTTACTTTCTCCTGCTCAAAATCGCATTGAATAGATTTTATTTTCTGTGAGGCTTCGATAATTTTTTTGCGTAATGCGGTTTCATCTTTCGGCACGCCAAAACTTTGCGCAACGGACGAACTCACAATGAAAAATAATACAATCAGCAAATATGTTTTAACACTTTCCATACAAATAATTTGCGAAGCTAACGATACGCTTCAATTCCCAATAGTTCATCTGCTCTTACAATTTCAAAACCTCTTTTATTTACCTCTGCAATCCACTCGGGCAATATATCTAATGTATGCTTTCCCCAATCGTGAAACAATACAATATCACCACCGCGCAAACTGACAAGGCAACGTTGCATTAGTTTAGTTCTGTCGGTAATACTGGTATCATACGAGCGCAAACTCCAACCGATGGAAATATAATTTTGTTGCTTAACGGTTGCCGCAATTCGCGGATTGGTAACGCCAAACGGAGGACGAAACAACCGCACTCTTTTTCCCGTTACCCGTTCAATTTCAGCATCACATTGTTGCGTGTCTTCAATCATTTTTTCAACACTAAAAATCGGAAAGGAATTTACATGGCTAAAGCTGTGATTGCCAATAATATGACCTTCATTTACGATGCGCTGCACAATGGTTTCATTGCCTTTAATCTGTTTGCCGATAAGAAAAAAAAGGGCTTTGATGTTGTATTGTTTCAGCAAATCCAAAACCTGATTTGTTTGAGGCTCCAAAGGCGCATCATCAAAGGTGATGGCAATTTTGTTACTGTTTCTATCGCCATGATTGATGGAGTTGAAGAAATAATTCCATTGAATGAAATAAGAACCCGTAAGCGTTACCGTTAAAAAAAGTATAGGAATTATGAAGTACGCAGCTAACGGAATTAAATACCAAAAATCAGCAATGGCTGTTACTATAAATAACAGCAGAAAAGCTATCCGTACATTTTTATGCTTAAACATGCTTGAATAATATCAAGGAATGGTAATGCAAGTATTGGTTGTAAATTAAAATTGTTTTGGGTTTGCGGTTTGCATTTTTCAAAACCAACACATCTGGAATGGAATTTGTTTTGAGCATTTTAGCCACCAGCCAAAAAGCAAAAGCAGATGCCGTCATGTATTCTCCGCACAAGTGCTTAAAGGCTGCAATTGTGCTTGCAGGAAATAACTTTTCTGTAACAGCCAATAAAGATTTATCATAAGTTTCTTTACCGTTAATGCCCGTCAGCACAATGTCCACATCCGATAAAGTTATGCCTTGTTTTTGAAAAAATAATTCTATTTCTTTTGAAGGAATATTTGAATCATCACCGCTTAAAAATGTATGGAAGCCAATCAGCTTTCCGTAAGTGTTTTCGCGTTTTTCGTTTTCCAAAACAAAAAAAGCTGCGCCTTCGCCAAGAATATTTCCATCGTTTTCGTAGTTGAAAGTTTCAAGATTATTGCAAGGTTGTTGCTTCAATTCATTTGCCTGCAACATCGAGGCATAATTAAATTCTCCTGTTTCTTCGTAAGCACCAACCAACACTTTTTTTGCGCCTTCTTTCATCAATAAAAAAGCATCATACAAAGTGCTTTCAAACGAAAATCCTTTTTGCGAAAAAGTATTGTTGTGCGCATTGCAGCCAATGATGATGGCAATGTTTGAACTGACAGTATTATGCGTGGACTGAATGAATGTTGTAGGACTTACAATACCTTCGCCCGAAGCAACGCAATCCTGCAAAAACCGTTGCGACATTTCCAGCAAGCCGTAGCCTGTGGCGGTAGAAATTGCATCGGGTTTTTCTGTGCCGCTTTCTTTTAATGCCATCAAACCCGCAGTGGTTCCGAACTTTACAATGCGGCTCATTCTGCGGATGGCAATGGCATCTAAAAATTTTGCGTAATCAGGTTCAACCGTGTAAATTTTATTTTGGGAATGAACTTTTATTTCTTCTAAAAACAAAGCGTTATCAAAAGTGGGCTGCGGAGAAATACACGAAATGCCGTTGATATAAATATCACCATGCACGCTCATTGTTTCGTTCAGGTTCTCCATCGCTTAGTTCAAAGTAGTTTTAGAAAAAATCAGTGAAGAGCAGTTGCCGCCAAAGCCAAATGAATTGCTGATCACATTTTTCAATTCAATGTTTTCAATCAGCGATGTTACGGGAGTGAAATTCAGTTCCTTCATCTGCGTTTCAAAACGCAGGTTTGGGATAATCGTTTTATTCTCCATCGAAAGCAAAGAATACACAGCTTCTACACCTGCACTTGCACCAAGCGTGTGTCCCGTAAAACATTTTGTGGTGCTGGAATACGGCACTTTTTCAAATACTTTTTGCACTGCCAGACCTTCTGCAAGGTCATTGTTTTTTGTGCCTGTGCCGTGCAGGTTGATGTAATCAATTTGCGAAGATTGCAGCCCGCTCATTTTCAATGCTCCACTCATGGCAAGCACATTTCCTTTGCCTTCGGGCGATGATGCTGTTTGATGATACGCATCATTCGCATTGGCATAACCGCTTAATATTATGTTGAGATTTTTACCCAAATCCTTTGCAACTTTTTCAGAAACCAACACAACATAACCCGCACCTTCACCGAGATTTAATCCATTACGATTTTCATCGCAGGGAACGCAAGGTTTGTTATCTAAAATCATCAAAGCATTAAAGCCGCTAATCGTGAAGCGCGACATGGAATCCACACCGCCCGCAATTACCACATCCAACAAATTGCTTTTAATTAAACGTGCGCCATACATCATGCTGTTTGCAGATGATGAACAAGCCGTGCTGATGGTGCTGATAAAATCTTTTACGCCCAACACATCGGCAACCAATTCGGTGATGCTACCGCTGTCGTGATGCACTACGCCCGTAAGCTGCGCATCCGTTTTTTTCTCCAAATATTCGCTGTAAACAATTTCGGTTTTATCCATGCCGCCAACAGTGTTTGCGGAAATGAAGCCTGTGCGGTATTTCTTAATGTCAATGCCCGAATCGCGCAACGCTTCTTTTGCTGCAATGGCGCTGATTAAAGCAGTGCGCGAAGTGCGGGCATTCATCCCCGCAATTTCGGCAAGTTCTTTGTTGGAAAGTTTTATTTCGCCCGCAGGCAGTGCATCGGCATAAATTGTGGGCAACACCGAAATGCGCCCGATGCCCGAACGCAGGTTGCGCAAGGCATCCCACGATTCAGCACAATTTTTGCCAA
>CAZSEG010000006.1:14762-50080 GCA_964605875.1 uncultured Chitinophagaceae bacterium | reverse complement strand
GTCGCATTTCAATAAAATAATGACTCACTTCTTCGGGTTGAAAACCACTGATGCCAAACTCGCGCACACCCGGTGTGTCAATAATATTGCCGCCAAAATCCAGAAAGTGCATTTCGGCAAAAGTGGTAGTGTGCATTCCTTTTCCGCTGTTTTCCGAAACTGCTTTTGTGCTTAGATTTAATGTTGGTTGCACGGCATTCAGCAACGATGATTTACCAACGCCCGAATGTCCGGCAATCAGTGATGTTTTGTTTTGAAGCAATGCGGAAAGTTCATCAATTCCTGTTTTGTTTTGAGCGGAAGCAAGCAACACTTTGTAACCGATGCTGCTGTACAATGCTACAATTTCATCTTGTTTCTTTTGATGCTTTTTTTGCAGCGCATCCTGCTTATTAAAAACAATAATTGTCGGAATATGATAGGCTTCGGCAGTCAATAAAAATCTGTCAATAAAACCCGTGCTGGTGCGTGGCATGGCAAGTGTTGCCACCAATATCACCTGGTCAAGATTTGCTGCAATAATCTGTCTTGCTTTTTCGTGTTTGGGTGACACACGGACAATGTAATTATTTCTTGGTTCTACCGATGCAATTACCCAATCGGCTTCGTAGTTTTCTATTTGTACCCTATCGCCAACGGCAATAGGATTTGTTGTGTTGCTTTCATCTAATCGCATAATTCCTTTCAGGCGACACTTTACCGTTTCGCCCGAATCGCATTTTACTTCATACCAACTGCCTGTGGATTTTGTTACTACGCCTTGCACAATAATTATATCAACAAATAATTTTAAAAAGCGTACGAATGCTCATTATTTTTTTACGAATCTTCTGTAATAATTCACGCCAAAAAGCACCCCGCCTGCAACAATCAGCATGTTGCCATACGCCAACACTTCCATCATGCGCAAACCAATTCCCCAAAAGAAAATTACAAGCGAGAGAATAATCAGACCTTCTGTTAAGCTGTGTTTCATCCTAATATGATTTCATTCCGGCAAAAATGAATTAAATGTTTTGTTGTTTAAAGTAAAACCGAATGTAAAAAATGAAATGGAGGAAAACAGGTTGCCCTTACTTCAAAAAATAATTATTTGTTAAAAACACTACTTTGTATTGCATAGTACATTTCTATGAATATATCTTTGCAACGTCAAATACAAAAATTATGGAAATAGAAAACAGTAAGGCTCAGATGCGCAAAGGCGTTTTGGAGCTATGTATTCTGGCAATACTTTCTGACGGAGAACATTACCCGACAGAAATATTGGAGCGAATGAAAGAGGCGGATTTATTGGTAGTTGAGGGAACAATTTACCCTTTGCTCACCCGCTTGAAAAACGAAGGTTTGCTCAATTATCATTGGGTAGAATCCACCGGAGGACCACCCCGAAAATATTTTACGCTAACTGCCGATGGCAAAAAATCTTTGAAGCAACTAAAAGAAGCATGGACAAAAATGAACGAAGCCGTTGCCCGGATAATTGCGGCATAAAAAAATTCACAGAAAAAAAATCAATAACACATAAACAATAAAAAATGAAAAAGACATTCACCATAAACTTAGCTGGAGTTCCCTTCATTATTGATGAAGATGCTTATCAATTGCTGCATAATTATTTGGAAAATATTAAACAGAAATTCAACAGCAGCGAAGAAGCGGCAGAAATTCTCCATGACATTGAAGCGCGATTTGCAGAGTTGTTTTCTGATTACTTAGAAGGAAAAAAAGAAGTGATTGGCGTTGCTGAGGTTGAAGCCGCAACAACAGCAATGGGCAAACCCGAAGATATTGCAGGTTCAGAAACAACTTCTGAACAGTCAAATAATTCGCAGAGCAAAAACTTTAGCCAACCAAAGCAGCAGCGCAAACTTTTCCGCAACCCTGACGACAAAGTGTTGGGCGGTGTGCTTTCGGGTGTAAGCATTTATTTCGGAATAGAAGACTCTATTTGGTTGCGCATATTATTTGTTGCGCTGTTCTTTTTCGGCTTGGGTTCTACATTTTTTATCTACATCATACTTTGGGCAATAATGCCGGAGGCAAAAAACGCATCCGATAAACTTCAAATGCGCGGTGAATCGGTAACATTAGATAACATTCAAAAAGAAGTTTCGGAGGCTGCAAACCGCATCGGCAAATGGAGCAATAATGGCAGCATTGGCGAAAAATTGCTGCATACATTATTAGCGATTGTGAAAGGCTTTCTTAAAGTAATTGCATTTTTTATTGCCTTAATTGTAATGTTTGTACTCTTTGTTTTTGTTGCATCGTCCATTGGATTTTTATCGTTCGCTTCCATACCGTCAGTGCAGGAATTAGCAAATGTTTATGCCGAAAATTCAATGGTGGTTTATGCAGCTTTAACGGGAATTTTCCTCTTGGTGCTTACACCGCTGATTTCACTTTTATATGCTGCTATCCGATTGATTGTTGGTGTTAAAACAAGAATCCCTGCAATGAAATGGTTTATTTCGGGAGGATTTATTTTAGGAATTTTGCTGCTGATTTTTGCGGGCTTGAGTTTTGGTATCCACTTTAGAAGCAACGCATCTGCAAGTCAAAAATTTCCACTGATGCAGCCTGCAAATAATACACTGTTTGTGCAGTTAGCCGATTCGTCAGGAATTGCATTTGAAGAAACCGGTGAATACGATGAGGATGAAATTTTTCCGTTTATGATAAATGGAGAAAGTGCAAAAACCAAAACAGGATATAAAATCGGCAGACCTCACATAAAACTAATGCCTGCAAAAGATTCTGCATTTTTTGTTGAACGCTATGTTACATCTAAAGGAAAAACAAAAGCGGCTGCCATTCAAAATGCAAAAGCGGTGAATTACAACTTCACACAAACCGACACTGTTTTAAATTTGAATACCTATTTTGAAGTTGGCAACGGAAGTAAATGGCGCGCTCAAAATCTATACTTCCGCATTGCAATTCCAGAGGGTAAAATTGTACGCTTTGCCGATAACATTGATTTTGTAGAAGCGACCGTAAGAGGTAACCGTGCCTATATTGCCAACACTTCATGGACGGTGAAAAACGGTAAAGTTGTTTGCCTTGATTGCAAAGAAGAAGGTGAAATTTCTGATGATGATTTTGATGAGATAGAAGAAGAAATTGTTGATGAAAACGGAACACAAATTACTGTAAACAAAAGGAAAGTTGAAATTAAATCCAAAGATGAAAATGGAGATAAAAACGGTAAAATAATTATTGAGAAATTTGAAAACAGAGGCGGTAAAAAAGTAAAGGTTGTTGTGAAAGAAGTAAAGTAATGCCTCAACATATCCATCTTTCGGGATGGTGTTTTTTACAAAAGCAGACGCTCCGAGTAATCGGGGCGTTTTTGTTATTAAATGTAATTAGCTTTTATATAACTCTAAAAGTTTATCTGCATAAGATTTGATGTCAAATTGTTTTGCATACTCAACTGCATAATCACTCATTTTACGATACAATTTTTCATCATTGGCAATTTTCAAAATTGCATCAGCAAAGGCTTCCGCATTCTGTTCGTAAATCATGATACCATTTTTGTTTTGCTCAATGATGTCGCGATTGCCGCCACCATCTAAGCATACTACGGGCAAGCCCGCAGCCATGGCTTCGAGCAGCACTAAGCCAAATGGCTCATAGGTTGCGGAATGAACGTAAATATTTGCTGCTGCTAAATAATCTTCTACACGTTCCACATTGCCTTTACACTCTATAAAATCTTGTAAGTTGTAATCGCTGATTTTTTTCCTCACGCCATCCAGCAAATATCCATCTCCAAGAAGCGTTAGCTTTACATCTGCTTTTCGTTTTGCCAATTCATTTACAACATCTATCAAGAATTGTTGATTTTTTTTGGGTACAAAACTGCCGGTGTTCACCAACCTGATTTGAACTAACGAGCGTTCATGAGCTATCGCATTAAAGCGATTGAAATCTATTGCATTGCTTAACAGAAATATATTTTGCTTTAATTTTGGCGGAAGAACTTTTTCAAAATATTGCTTCGCGTCATTAGAAATAGCAATAAACTTATTGTTGCATTTCAAGTAGCGACTTATCAAATATTGTTTCTCGTAAAAATCGGTGAGGTATTTTTTTTTAAATAATGTTTTTAGGGAAAGGTTTCGCAATTGAGGCATATTGTCGTGGCAGTGCGAAAAATATTTTGCGCTTGGGAAGTTTATACTTCTGCTCACTATTTCTGCCGAAAATAAATGCGTATGAATAACATCGGGATTAAAGCTGCTGATATAACGATGAAGTGCATTGATGTTTAGATTATTTTTCTTGTAGAGCGATAAGGATATGCCGGCAGGAACAATATCCAGATATTTTTTTACATGACTTATGTCGTACTGTATATTTTCTTCTAATACCAGTAACCTTGCTTCTATGCCGCTGTGTTCATTGAGCGCGATTACAATATCAATAACCAATCGCTCTGCACCGCCTTTCGCCAAACTTGGAATGATGTGCAGAATTTTCAATGTGAATTATTTTTTTGCAATAAAGAAAACACTGCTCGAAAATTTAAAGTTCTTGCGCATTTTAAAAAGTTGCCAATACTGCGGATAGGGATAAAATGCAGGCAAGATTGTTTCTTTAACACTAAAAACCCCTGAGACAATTTTATGCCAGTTAGATACCTTGTAGTACCTTAAATCAAAAAAAATGGTTCTGGCTCTGTGGCTGCTGTGGGAGGGAGGAATCAGCATATTGATAAGAGGAGTTTTTCCTGTTGTGATAAAGGAAAACGGACGCAATAACACATTCAAAATTCTATGATGAGTGGTAAACAATGCTTCTGTCAGTAAATTAATAAACGCCATTGCAGCGGTGGGCATTCCAATTATTAAAACTCCATCGGGCTTTAATACGCGCTTCATTTCTTCCAAACTTCGCTGTTCATCATTTACATGTTCCAACACATGAGAACTATAAACCACATCAAACTCGTTATCGGGAAAAGGAAGATTTTCGGAAAATCCTTGAATAATATTCAATCCTTCTTTTGATGATTCATTGTACCTTCCGACTCCGTGCGCACCCGGGCTGGGGTCTATGCCGATGGTTTGACAACCTAATTCAGCAGATGCTTTTTTCATGGCATAACCCGCCCCGCAACCTACATCGAGAAATTTTGCATTTTGTGGGATATACTTCTTTATAGCGTCCCATTCCACATCTCTTATTCTACGCTGATTTGCATCAGTTTTGTCTTTAGACAAAAGCGGCAGATAGTATAATCTTAATAGCAATGATTTTAATTTCATCATTTAATGGCTGTAATGAATGAGTTAAAAATTATTGCCAATGGTTTTATTTTCAGCAATTTCATTCGTTGGGCTTTAGAACATTTGGCAAGAACTCCTTCCAGCAGGCGGATAAACATAAAAGGAATTTTTATATACCTGTTTTTGATAACAGTATGTGCTGTTACTTTAGAAAAACCAACTTTTTTGAATATGACATCCAAATCAGTAGAAGAGTATTCTTTCAAATGAAAACCTTCAAGTGTATCTCCGTAGAATCGGGAAATATCATGCGGACCAGTAAACCTGTTAGGTGTAATACAAGTGTATTTACCTCCTTTTTTGAGTATTTTGAATATACTTTTCAGTTGTTCTTCGGCATCATCAGGATGAAGGTGTTCCATCAATTGATTGCTATAAACTAAATCAACGCTATTTTCAGCAAGTGGAATATTGAATCCATCAAATATCACACATCGGACATTTTCAGGAAAATCAATATTCTTTACAATTTCAGCAGACACTTCTAATGCAATCACATTTTTGAAATGCTGCGCAACCGCTATGCTAAAACTACAATCTCCCGCACCCACTTCTACAAAAACTGAAGAACGATTGGTAAACGGCTTTATCTGATTCCATTGATAAGCTACTCGATTTTGTTGTTTTACGGTATCATTTTTTATGGTAAACTGTGGATGGAAAGGTAATTTTTGAAAATATTCTTCATAAACAATTCCATACAAATCCTTTCGTTGGGTAGAATTTTCAACACTTCTCAATTTTTGAGATTGTATTTTTTCCACCTCATAAATTTTAAATATCTGTTCTTCCGTCAAATTCCAATGAACAGGTATAGGCAATATGATGTTGGGAACTAACATTTTATATATTTAAGTATTTGCAAACAAAATTATCAGTACCCCTTACTTATTTCATTGATAAAAAGAACAACCTTTTCTACATTTGAGTCCATATGTTCAGACATATCAAGTTCAAGAATATTTAATCCTGTTTCTCTAATTATTTCCATTCGTTTCAACATACTTTTTTCTCCTTCAATACATTCTTTCATCAATATGTCATCATTGATTAGCTTTTCGAGTAAAGAAGGGTTTCCTTCATTTATTCTCTTTATTCTTCTTTTAAAATTTTCTTCTGCTGGTAATTTACAAAAAACAACTCCTTGTGAGGCAGTAGATATATAAATATCTCTTTTCTTATATACAAAATCCTTATAGTTTGGCAGCAACTCTAAGCCCGGATTGCACTGAAAAAGCCCCTCATTGAATACTACAGTTTTTTCATATTCATAGTATTCCAAAAATGCGTAATCCTTTATCAGTTGATGAAATAAGTCTGTAAATTCTATTTTTTCTCTTGCAGTAGAATCCATGATATGAAACGCCTCTACAAACAAGCTTAACCATTCATTATAATTTTCAACAATAGAAAACGTTTTCCAACGATTACTGTGCAGAATCTCTCTTGACCATTTTAAGTAATATTTAGTAAAGATATTAAGTTTTAAAAGCCCCCTCCTACTAAGTAGATTTTTTGTAGTAAAATTCGCTTTTACAATATCAACAAGAGCCTCTTCGGGAGACACCCATAAATCATTAGATGTTCTATATGTAAATACTTTATTATATAGTGTTGTTTTTCCTACTCCGGAGAAACCGAAGAATTCTACTTTCCTCATTGTAGCTTGTTTAGTTTTTGCCTATAAAGCACCACTTGTTTCAAATCTGTAAAAAATTTATCATTAATCAAACATTTAAAAGCATTTCGCACGATTATGAATTTCAAATTTATTTTGCAGAGTAAATCAACAAGTATAATTTTTCCTTGAACCGTATTTCCGGATATTTAAAAATAGCCTCCAAAATACACAACTTTGCCGTTAAAAACTTTTTTCTTGCAACATAATGCTTGTATATTCCAAAGTAACAATTACTTAGTGTTTTTCTTTTTAAAGCAAGAGGAACTAACTTTCCTTCCGGTTTATTGAAAGTTTTTTTTAATCCATTCAACTTTTTTTCGTATGCATTGTTTTTCACATTGACAGAGTTGTCTTCGTGCAATTCATAAATAAAAGTGTGTTGGGCAACAAAATAAGAAGGATAATGGCAGCTGATTCTAAACCATAGATCCGTATCCTCTCCAACAACCAGTTCTTTATCAAACCCAAATTCCTTCAGAATAGATATTTCAACACATACTCTTCCAGGAGAAATTGATTTTTCTACAAAAAATTCCATGGCTTTTTCTGGATTAAAGGATACTTCGGAATATATAATTTCATTTTTTGTCAAATCATTTTTTATACGATTAGTAAAAAACAATCCTTTTCTAATTGGCGTTTTTAAAATAAAATCATACAGACCCTGCAAATGATTTTCCGTATAAGAATCATCACTGTCTAAAAAACAAATATAGCTTCCTTTCGCTTTTGAAATACCATTGTTTCGCGCTGCAGAGCGTTCTGCATTTTCCTGATAGAAGTATTTTACTCTTGCATCTTTTTCGGTTATTGCTGCCACTACTTCTTTTGTATTGTCAGTTGAGCCGTCATCTATAATAATTAATTCCCATTCGGAATAAATTTGGGCAATAACGCTGTTCACTGCTCTTCCAAGCAGATGTGCCCTGTTATAGGTGGGAAGAATGATGGAGAAGAAATAATTTTCAACCATGAGATAGCATTTGCTTTATCAATCTGACAACTTTACCCAGTAACGGAATATTGTACAATAATAAGACCAATAAAATTTTATTGGTCTTACCATTGTAACCTTGTGGGAATAAAAAGAAAGAAAGAAGTGTATGTTTGATTGCGTTGCCCCGCTTTTTATCTTCATGAGCTATTTGTGCTAAATGAAAATGACACATACTGATTAAGCGGTTTGTAGATTGCTTAGGCAGATAAGGTTTCAATTCCGGCTTATTAAAAATGTAGGCGAAATTGCATAACTCTTTAGCGGGTCTTTCTTTCGACATAGTGTATGCCTCTTCGTGCATTACATATACTGTTGTGCGCTCTTTTATTTGAATTACAGGGTATTTTACGGCAATACGTAAAAAAATATCTAAATCTTCTACTCCCGGAATTTTAGGGTCAAACTGAAATTCATCAAATATTGAACGGTGCACAGCCGTTCGCTGCGGATTAAAAGTATAGGTTAAAATATAGTGGAAGGTGTTGTGGTTTTCTAAATCCGGACATACCCTTTCTTTTCTGCCGTACAATGAATTTTCTCCCCAGGCATTTGTAAAAAAAAGCGCTGTCGGATCGCCCCGTTTCTGTATTTCGTCATATAGAACTTGTAAATGGTTGGGAAGATGATAATCATCGCTGTCAAGAAAACAGATATATTTCCCTTTTGCAGCTTTGATGCCGTTGTTTCTTGATATGCAGCGTTCGCTGTTTACTTCGTTTTTAATTACGGTTTTATTTTCAAGCGGATGGGTTACCGCCAGTTGATACGAATTGTCGGTTGAACAATCATCAATAACAATAGTTTCAAAATTTCTGAAATTCTGGTACGCCAATGAATCTAATGCTTTTACGATATACTTTTCCCTGTTATATGAAGGTATTATTACCGAAAAAAATGGTATGTCATTATTCATTTAAAATATTCTCTAATATATTGACATAAATAGGAGCTCTTTTTTCGTATGAGTGACTCATTTGGGTTTTCGCCTGTCCCTGTTTACCTATATTTATGGCTATAGATGGATTATCCAGCAGAAAACGGGCTTTTTCGATCAGCTCCCCCTCCGATTTGTAGCAAACAATTTCTGAATCTATTTCAAACAATTCCGGCAGATTGCTTCTGTAATCTGTCAGCAAACAACTTCCCACACCTGTTGCTTCAAACATTCTCATGTTACAGGCAAAAGGGGAATTACTGTGAACATTAAAAGTAACCAAGGAGTTTTTCATGCTTTGCAGATGGTTTAGCCCCCATAGAGGAGGACAAATATTTGCTTCAATATTTTCAAATACATTCTTTAGGGATCTGTGTTTACTTAAAGCAAAATAGCTTGCAATATATGGCAGCTTTTTTTTAAACGTATCGTTTTCCCCAAAAAGGTCTATAAAATTGTGATACACGGATAACAACCTCCCCTTGATAGATTTTGCATAGATTGGGGGAAAGTAGGAATTGCCATGAAGTATTAACCTGCTTTTTTCTAATAATAAATTGACCAGTTCTGCCCGTCTATTATGCTCAGATTCTCCATACTTTATACTTCCCGAAAACAGAACATGATTGCTTTTTGCATTATCCGATAACTTTTTATCCAACGAAGAACTGAAAGCATGATGTATTTGGAATGCCCTTTTTCCTTGACTACTAAGAAAGGCTATATTATTGCTGTCGCACGAAAGTATGGAGTCGAAATGCTGCATGAATTTTATATCCGGTAAAGATTCGCCCACCCAAAAAATAATTCTCTTTACAAAAGGAAATTTTTCTTTCAGTTCCTTTATGTATTCTCCTCCATAATTCCAACCAACAAAGAAAAGCAATTCCGGTTTGTAAAATAAAATTTGAGCTTCCAGAATTTCCAATTTCCAATTATTGCTGTTCTTTATGGTGATAGATTGCTCAGTTGCCCACTTTACCTGTACCTTCTTGAAATTAGGCACAAGTTCAATAGTCGGATATCCGCTTTTAGTCAATTCCACCCCTATATAATTTGCTTGACCATAGGCATCGTTGAACAGCTCTTTCATGGCTTCATTGAACGATGCGCTTTGAATATTGATTGAGTTGATATATGGGTCAGGCAAGTCAAATATCCTTAAAGCAAAACATTTAGATGGAGGCATAGTTTCTTTATGGTACAATTTTTTCTACTTTGATTTTTGTTTATTTAATCCCTTATCCTTCCGGCAAGTAAAGGTTCTACTAATAACTCCGCCATGAGAAAGTTTTGTGTATAAAACCGTTTTTATATTTTAAAAAACAGTAGCGTGTTTATTTTGTTTAAAACGAAATTTAACATCTTATCGCTGAATCTAATTTTTTAGCATTCGGGCACCTCTGTTATCAGCAATTGCTTGTTCATAAATTTCAATCAGCTTGCTACCCAAAACATTAATGTCAAAATTTTCAACAACAAACTTTCGTCCTTCAATTCCCATTTCATTTTTTTTATCCTCGGATTGTATCAATAATTCTACTTTGTCGGCAAAGCCTTCTACATCCTTTTCCTTTACTACAAATCCTGTAATATTTTCCTTTAAGCCATATTTCATTCCTCCGGCATCAGACACTACTACAGGAAGCTGCATACTTTGAGCTTCCTGAATCACTAATCCCTGATTCTCGGCTCTTCCGGTTTCAGGCTCATGTATTCCGGGGAAAAGAAACATATCGGCATTGCTCATTTCTTTTTTGATATCCTCCTGACTTAAAGCACCTAATAGGATAACATATTGTTGAAGTTGCGCGTTGTTTATTTTGTGTTGCAGTTCTTGTTTGAAAGCCCCATCGCCAATAATCCTAAGATAAATGTTAGTGCGATTCCTTTTTCTTACAAGATTTTCTACCATTTCAATAGCAATATCAGGGGCTTTCCATTTTATTAACCTGCCGCAAAAAATAATATCAAACCTATTTCCTTTATCAGAAGATACTTTTTCATTTTTCAGAAACTTATTTGTGTCTAATGACTCAGGCAGTACACAAACATTGTTGCCTGAATATATTTTATCCAACAATGATTTTGTGTATATGCTGTTTACGGTAAAAATATCCGCCCATTTAAACAACTGTACATAACTTATTTTAAACTCTTCAAATCTATGTGGGGCAATGTCATGACCATGATAGCTTACTACAAACGGAATTTTATCAACTATTTTCTTTTCAAACAAATTGGCAAAATCAGTAGCAAAGTACGCAAAATGAACATGCAACAAATCAAAATTACATTGTTTTATAAACCATTGTGCTTGAAAAAACAGGCTAAGATTAAGAGCCTCTTTTCTGTGTTTAAATATATTCAAAGAACGAAATAATATTAACCAGTTAATCTGCCTGAATGATTTAGTTACAAAAACAAAAAACTGCAGTAATCTTCGTAAACCCTTATCGGGCTTCTCGAAATAAATACACTTCTCTGATAATTTATACTCAATAATATCATCATGTAATAATTCCGGCAGTCCCTTTCTGTATGATAATATTGTTACAGAGTGCCCACAACGAATCAAATAAACTATCTGGTTTAAAATAAAAGTTTCAGATACCGTAGGAAACACTCCCACTACAACTGCTATATTCAATTTTTTTTTGTTCATTTTTTGGCGTCTTTTCTCAGAAGATGTTGAACCATTACTTGATTTGATTTGTATCTTTCATTTGCAAAAATGATGGCTTTGATTTCTCCTTTAATTCGTTCTATTAGTAATATTTCTTTATCTCCTTCTTTGAATCCTTTTTCCCATTGTTTAAAATAGAGATACCGCCAATCTCTTATGCGTTGTAATAGCTGCTTCCATTGGCTTGATTGCTTTCGCGACCAAAAATAATCTAAATAAGGGGAGATAATGTAATCAGAATACCCGAAAGAGTGCCATAATTTTTTCAGGTATTCCCAGCTGATTCTGTTTGAAGGCATATAATGCCTAAAGTGCATTTTTGAAGAATAGTATAATCTGCCCCCAATAAGCCCTAAAGCAAAAGTGAGTTCGGTATCCTCTCCCGCCACAAGGGACTTTCCATCTCTTCCTTTGAGAGAGGATACAAATCCTTGAGAATACAGGTGTTTAATCCATTTTCTGTCAATAATTGCACCTGCCGTGTATAAGCACCTTTTATCATTAGTGGTATCTCCATCTTCCTTTCCCTGGAAGCCGGTTCCGTAATTTCGTTCGTAAGCAGTAATCCATTCAGGTGGCACAAAGCCTTGCTCGTATTCCATGATACCCATACCGCCCACCGCAGCAATTTCCGGATCGCTGTCAATAATATCAAAAGCTGTTTTCAAATAATTTTCATTCAGCCAGTTATCATCATCACAATAAAGCAAATACCTGTAACTCGCCTCCTGCATACCTTTTTGGCGTGCATACATGGTTCCGGGTTTCGGTTCCTGAACTATTCTGAGCGCACAAGTCGCTGAAGCATTATTCCAAAATTCCTGTGCAATATTTGATGTGTTGTCAGTGCAGTTATTATCAATAATCAAAACTTCCCAATCGAAATCTACATTTTTCTGAGCAGCTAAATGCTGAAGAGTGGGAATGATGCGCTGGCTGCCATTATAGGTTACTATTACAACAGTAACGCCCAAAATTTCAAGATTATTTAGTGTGTTGTGAAACATCTTCAATCTATAGTTTTGTGGGACAGTTTAAATTTGTCTGCCATATTTTTTACTTTAATATAACTATTCAGATAGTTACTTTTCACCTTTAGGAGTTCAGCTATTTCTCCTTTTGATTCCTGATAACCAAGTAGGAATTTTAAATTTTCCCTATCTTCTCTAATAAACCATACTGAAGGATAATAGGTGGCTAATTTTTTCAGTTTATGCAATAGTGTGTCTATCCAAAACGGCAGCCTTAAACCCTGTCCGGGTATATCGGGTTTCATAAAAAAATGTTTATAGATGTCTAAGTACAATTTTGTTTTGCCAAAACCATAGTGCCATCTTTTTAAATAATTCAAATTCATGCGGTTGGCGGGCATATAGTGCTTAAATTTCAAACGGCTGTCGGCTTCTATTCTGAACCCAAGCAACGATGCCACTAAGCAGTATTCTGTATCTCCTCCCGATGTCAGCTCTTTTCCCTTTCTGTCTGAAAGCAAACTTTCAAAACCTATTTCTTTCAGCAGCACAAAAAACGATTTGCGAATTACAAAGCCTGCTCCATACAAATAAATTACATTCTGTTGCCCGATTTTTCTTTTTGGATGTTCGCCTACGGCAAAATTGGAATAGAATTGCTCAAACCAACCGGGCTTTTTGCTTTCAAATACAGCCTCACCTATACCGCCAAGCATCATTATATCTTGTGCCTGATTCATAATAATGTGAGCTAACCCGACATAATTATTGGCAAGCCAATTATCATCATCACAAAAAATAATAAGTTCACCTTTACTTTCTAATATACCTTTTTTCCGTGCGTTAGACAGTCCTGAATTAGGCTCCGACACCACCCGTAATTCTACCGGACTTCCCTGACTTTCCCATTCTTTGATTGCAATTTCAGCTGTATTATCAGTAGAATTATTATCTACCACAATTACCTCCCACTGAATGTTGCTGTCATTTTTTTGTTTTGCCAAATGCTCAAGGGTAACAGGGAGCCTTCTCGCACTGTTGTAGCAACAAATAATTACTGAAATATGCACTTCTCTATCTCTCATTTTTAGCAAGACAAAGTATTTTATTTATACACCGAACCAAATGTCTTTTAATTTTGATTTTAAAATAATGAAACCGAAGTATGAAGCCATATTTACCACCTCCAATTTCTTTTGTAAAAACGGATTGAATATTATTACTGACATCTTTGGCAAACCTACTTTCTGTATCTCTGAATTTTTCATATTTTGAGTGCAGCATTTTTACAAATTGTTCTTCTGCTATCAAATTGCTTTGTTTCAGGTACCCCAAAACATTCAACTCTTCTACAAAATTTTCGCCTGAGCCATAGAACCTCCCCGATACGTCATTATCGTGTTTCCTGAAATAGTTTAAAACCTTCCCTGAAATATGGACACTATCATGAGTGGCAAGAAGAATCCAAAACATCCAATCTCCGCAAAATTTGTAATTTAAATATTCATCGCTTATCAGATTGTATGTTTTTTTTCTGAATACTACCATGCTTGCATTAAACACTTTATTGCCTGCAACCATATATTTCTGAATAAACTCAACACCTTTTATCACTTCGTTCATTTTAGTATGCCATGAAACCCATTTAATATTCAACAAATCATCAAGCATATATGACTGTGCATACGAAAAAGCAATATCATCTCTACCTTTAGTACCGGATAAAACAGTATCTAAGAAATTTAGTTCACACCAATCATCACTTTCTGCAATCCAGATATATTCCCCCTTTGCCAAGTCAATTCCTTTTTTCCATTGCTTAAACGTGCTACCACTGTTCGCTCTGTTATAAACAATATTAGAAATTTTCGGATGGTTTCTGTATTGTTCAATTACCTCCCTGCTATCATCTGTCGAACAATCGTCTAATATGATTACCTCAAAATCCTGAAAAGTTTGGTTTAAAACAGAATCAATTCTCTGTTTTAAATACTTAGCGTGATTATAGTTGGGAATGATTACGGAAACTAAAGGCATACTATTTTTCATTCACAACATCTTCAATAATTCTTACAATGTTTGGTGCAATAGTATTTACATCAAAATTCTTTACCATATTAGATGCTTTTTCGCCTATCTTAATTCTCACAGATTCATTCTCGTACAAGAAAACAACTTCCTCTGCCATTCTATCCAAATCATTATACGGCACAGTAATACACCCATTATCAGTAAACTCTTCCGAAATTCCTCCTGCTTTCTCAAAACAAAGAAGTGGCTTAGATAAAGATGCAGCCTCTAAGCAAACTAAAGGAAATGGGTCTTCTCTGGAACTCAACAAAAAAACATCAAATATTTGAAAATAATCCATGGGACAATTTGTTTGCCCAACAAAATAGATTTTGGTTGTATTTCCTAATATTCCCAATTCGTATTCATACTGTTGCTTTGTTATTTTATCAAGATTACCAACCCAAACAAATGCAATGTTAAGTTCTTTGTATTTAAGTGAAAGTTTCCGCTTTACTTCTACAAATAAATCTATTCCTTTTCTCCATGATGTTAATCCTGCTCCGCCTACAATAAAAGTTTCGTCAGATATGGATAGTTGCTCTCTCACTTTTTGTGCGGATACTTTGGGTAATTGAAACGTAGCTACATCAATAAACTCATTAACAATACTTATTTTGCCGGATGGAACAGAATAATATTCAATTAGTTGTTCTGCATTTATCTTAGATACTGTTATTATCTTATCAATAATATCTATATACTTCTTATTTAAACTATCAGGATAAAAAGCGTTGATGCTAAAAGACATTTCATGAATATGGCTGATGATGGGAACACTAAAGTTTTGTTTTAAAATTGGTAACAATTCATGACTTGCTACAGTATTAGAATAAATTAAATCTACGGGATATTTTTCCTTCAAATCATATAACAGCTTTCTCTGCTTTGAGGTAACACTATTTTTCCTTTGCCTAAAAAGTTTTTTAACAACCTTTTCAAATATTCTCCTTGTAAAAGATTTTTGAGTTGTATTATTATCATTCCACAAATATGTTGTTCCTAATTCAGAGAAGTCTTCATGCAAATGTCCCGAATCTTTTAACAGGATGCAAAACTCAAAATTTGAATTTTGTTTTATCCAACGTATAAAATGCAAGAGTACAATAGGAGCTCCTGTACGTGAGGCATCGTGTGAAATAAACAGTACTCTCACTTCTTAGAATATTTTAGTTGAAAAAGAGATGTATAATAGAGAGTCTGATATTTTAAATATAAGAGCCTGTTTTCTTTTTTGCTGAGTTTGGCTATTATATGATATGTATTTGCTTTTTTTCTATAAACATCTTGCCGATATTCTTTTTTATTGAATAAATATTTATCTATCACATCAATGAATTTTAGGTGCAATTTGTAAGCTTTAATTAATGATGAGCTATCTTTTTTCAGAAAGCCATGTACTCCACCGGCATTCACACGATAAACACCCATACAGTCCTTCAAAATCATCACCTTTTTTTTTGTTTTATGAAGTATGAATAAAATCAGTGCTAAATCACCAAACGGAACCTTTTTAAACCAATCAGGAAAAGATGGTAAATCTTGTCGTTTCAATACAAGGGAACAGGTTGCGGTTAAATTATTGAGGATATAATCTTGAATAGATTTATCGGTGTTTTGGGATATGTTAGGGAAGAAATGACTCTTGTTTAGAATTTCATTTTTTTCTTCAGCAACATGAGTACACATTACATATTCCTCATTCTCCTCCAAAAAATCTACCTGCTTTTGTAATTTTAATGGGTCTGTCCAATAATCATCACCTTCACAAAGAGCGATGTATTTGCCTTGAGCACGGGGAAACTGAAATGTACGTGGCTTAATTCCCTGTGAATACTGATTTACTTTTTGATAAATGGGTTTTATCACATCAGGATATTTTGCTTCGTATTGTTTTACGATTGATGTTGTACCATCGGTTGAAGCATCATCGTGAATTAAAATTTCAAAAGGGAAATTTGTTTTTTGCATCAAAAATCCTTCTATTGCCTGCGCAATATATTTTTCGTGGTTGTAAGTATTACAAATAATACTAACCAATGGTATTTGTTGAACCGAGTTTGAATTATCAATCATTCTATAATCATATTTTCACCTTATTCACAAGGTATTTTTATCTTCATTTAAAAAATGTAAAAACTGAATTGCTTCCACATCATCATCACTTGCGTGAATGCAGTTTATTTCTCTGCCACACACTTTGGTAATATAATCTCTGATTTCAACTTTAGCCTTTCTGGAATCAATGCCGCTATGAGTACAAATAATTGCTTTGTAAGGACCACCGGCAGCTAAAGTATGATTGGAATCTATCCATACCCCTCCTCTGATATTTTTCGTTACATTTTCAAGCACACCCCCTTCAAGTACTATCTTCTTAGCTATCTTAAAACCATTTGTCTCAATAATATCCAAACTGTCCTGTAGTAATTTTTGATTCTCTCTGAAAAATTCACGAAAAATAAAGACAGCCAAAGTTTGTTGTGCTAAAGGTTTAATCCTTGTCTTTTCATTAAGAAAATCACTTTGGGTTTTATCAGCCCACTTTCTTGCAAAATCTATTGGAATAGCAAATTCAGATTGTTGAATAAAATTATATATACTTTCTAAATCTAAGTTTACGTTTAAACTTAGTTTACTCATTAAATCACCAAGCACATTTCTATATTTTTCTATGGCTTCATTATCACCCTTATGCAGAATTATATGATAGAAATACATATAAATCAGAAATTCTATTTTGACAGCTCTCACATTTTTTAAGAATACCTGATTTTCTTTATTTAAAACCGTTGTACTTAGTTTTTCGGTATAAAACGGAAGTTCCTGACTAACTCCAATAGGATGACTCCACATAACATCTACAGAAATTACATCAGACGTTTGATTTCTCAGAAAAACAGGACATTGAATGATTTTTGGAATATCCTCTGTTGCAACGAGAATGTCAAAATCCCTCATTTTAAAAAAATCAGCTTCTTCTGTTATGTATTTCTGAAATACATAATTGATATTGTTCTCATTTATCCAATCTATAAACAACATTATGTCATTCCTGTTAATGCTAAAGCCTACACCCGAAGCATTTATTTGATTCGGAACAACAAAATACTTAAATCCTTTATCTAATAATTCAGCTTTTAACTTCTGATGAATTACTGTTGGCAGAAAAACAAGGGTGTTTTCACGATTTTCGGCAAAAAGTATTTGCTCGGAAGATATAGACAATCCTTCGTGTGTAGTTCCCTGCAGGTTTTCTCTGGTATCCACAATGTAATCGAAGCCTATATCTTTATTCAGGGTAATAAATGTTTTTCCTGACTCGCCTGCACCCCACACTACTTTTTTAAACTCGGAAAATCTTTTCTTAATTTCAGGAGTAATGCTTGTGTCTAACATTAAACGGGAAAGTGTCTTAATAGAATCTGCATATATAGCACTCATATTTTTCTCAGTAATAAATTAATAAAATTCAATCTTTTTTAAATGAGGTAATCTTTCTTCATATTTAGGCAGTTCAGCATAATCTCCAAAAGTAGCTGTAAGAACGGCATCATAATTATTCGGACCATACAACTCAATATCTTCAAACTTATATTTCTTCAATGGAAAAATGTGTTCTGCCAAAAAGTAATTTTTGAGTTTAAGTATAAAGCAATAAACATCTTCTTCGTTTCTCAAGATAGACGAATCGGTATTTAATTTTAAATCATTCTCGATTTTGTTTAATTGCTCTTGCAAAAACTCTTCCGTAATCATTCCGCAATTTCTTTTTCTTTTAAAAAATTTGATTGCTTCTTCGGCTTTATATTGTGGTATCTGATGGGGTTTCATTTTCTTTAACCTGTACATATCTACACCTAAACATCTGTATTTTAGAAGTTTATTATCAGGATTGTAAATGTTATTATCGTAAACTCTTGTGTTTGTGTTTTTTACACTATTCCAAGCTAAAAAATAATTAGGGTCATTTTTTTCACTATGAACAATTAAGTGGTTGGGAAGCTCATTTTCCAAACAAGCAATTGCTTTATCATAAGTTTCATCAAATAAAAACATATCTATGTCATCGTCCCAAGGTAGGAAACCGCCAAACCTAACTGCTCCTATTAAAGTGCCAAAAGCAATGAAATAAGGAATATCATTTCTTTCAAGTATATCAGCAACAATTTTAACCATCGCCAATAACTCTCTTTGTGCGTTCTGAATATCTTGTTTTGTATATTCAGCAGTTGTCGGGAAGTCTATATCTTCTTTTCTTAAATATTCCATTTATTACTTTTTACCTAATTTTTACTCTAAACAATCCTCCTGCTAAAGGTTCATAATTATCATCGTCTTTTGCGGTTGTTATTATCAGATATTCTAAATTCTCGCCTCCTAAACAACAAGAAGTAACTCTTTTGCAAGGAAGTTGGATTTCCTGTATTTTTTCTCCAGTATTGGGATTCCATTTGCAAATCTTTCCTCCTTCCCATTCTGCTACCCATATCATATCATCCACATCCGTACACATTCCATCGGGAAAGCCTTGGTCGGGAATTTCTATTATGTATTTATCAAAAACTGCTGTGCCTTTTTCTATATCATAAAAATACTTTCCTACCTTTTTTATTGGCGTATCTATAAAATACAGATTACTGCCATCTTTAGAAAATCCTATTCCGTTCGAGATGGTTATTCCTTCAATTATCTTTTTTGATTCTTTCCCGTCAAAAGAATACAAACAGGCTTGCTCTTCAAATTCTTGCCCATACCCTTTTGTTCCAACTAAAAACCTTCCTATCGGGTCTAATTTGCCATCATTATACCGCATTGCTGCATTGGTTTCCAATTGAGTGATAAAACACCTTTCTCCTGTTTCTGTATTTATTTTAAACAAACCGTTTTTTTCTGCCGACATAATAAAGCCCTCTTCGCTTAATACCACACATCCCACCTGGCTTTCGGTTTTGTGGGTTCTTACTTCTTTGCTATTAACATCTATCTTGTAAATCAAGCATTGGTCTATTGCCACACAGTAAATTGCATTTTCCTTTGCACTCCACAAAGGACCTTCGAGTAGGTTTGAGCCGGCATAAAAAAATAATTCGGGTACCATCATTTTTATTTAACTCTTATTCCTAAATCAATTAAAATTTGTTTTACATCTCCTTTGTCAAATACGGAGGGCTTAATAACTTTATTGGCAGGAATACCAAAAGCGATTAGTCTTTCTTCAACTTGCTCAGCCACTACTTCGTTGATAAAAGCCACTAAAATAAAGTCGTATTCTGTATTATGAATTTCTTCTATTGCCGAAACAGGCAATTCCGATTTTTGATAGAATTGATATAACTCATCTATCCAAGCAACTATCGTAATATCATTGCCATTTGAAAATCTATGCTGTAAATGCTGCCCAAAAGTACCTGCACCGCAGATAATTACTTTAGCATTTTTCTTTGATAGTTTAAAAGGATAAGTAAACCCGGAACTTTCATTATTTACTAAAAAGGTGTCAGTTCTTACTGTAAGCAGACTGAGTATAAAATTATTTAATTGTTCTAACAGCGAATCTTTAAATGGTGATAGGGAAAAGAAGTGATATAAATGTTCATACAGTATATTAAATTTTTCAACATCCAAGATATTTTTATCTCTTGTTTTTACCATTGAATTGATATGCTGTCGGTATCTGTAATGAGCATCTTCCGTGATACATATAGTTTCAGCATTTAAAATACAGGGATAAGTACAAGCAGCATCTTCAGCCATAGAAATGCTGTTATCTACTGCCATTTGAAAATTATATATAACTTCTCTTTTGAATAATTTATTCCATAAATAAGAATAAATACCAAACTGTGAAAATTTTCCGGTATAAAGCATTTTTGAGAAAACCTTAAAAGGTAAATCTTCTTTTTTATAAATTCCTGCTGGTATAGAATTTAAAGAAATTTCCACAACCTTCCCTCCTAATTCTTCTTTATGACCTGCAATTACAATATCAGCATTGCTTTCTTTTGCCGATTTGTATAAAGAAGAATACATTTTTTCTTCAATCCAATCGTCTCCATCAACATAAGCGATGTATTCACCTGTTGAAAGTTGAAGTCCCGCTTTCCTTGCACTTACTAAGCCTCCGTTTTCTTTATGAATGACTTTTATTCTTGAATCTTTGGCGGCATAATGGTCGCATATTTTACCGCAATTATCGGGAGAACCGTCATTCACTAATATAATCTCAAGGTTTGTGTAGGTTTGATTGATTATACTCTCAACGCATTGTGGCAAATACCGTTCAACATTATAAATGGGAACTATTACGCTTATTTTATCCTTAACAACAATATTTTCCATAACTGATACACTCACTAAATATATTCTCCTCCTGAGATTCTGATATTTGAGCCTGTAACCATTTTTGACTCGTCAGACAAAAGATACATAATACCCGAAACTATATCTTCCGGCATAGTCATTCTTCCCATCGGGATTATTTTAGAAGCCATTTCTTTCAGAGTTTCTTCATTTATTCCTTCTTTTTCTCTTAACGCTAATTCTCCGTCCGTTGGAGTCCAACCCATTGTAACGTAATTACAACGAATGTGTTCTTTAGAATAATGAAAACCAATATGCTCAAGTAAAGTTAATAATGCACCTTTTGAAATTGCATAAGGAGCACGATTTTTTTCACCTCTCCAAGCGTGAGAAGAGCCAATTAAAATGATTGAACCTCCTCCGTTTTTTTTCATCAAATTAATTGCAGATTGAGTATTAAAAAATACTGCTTTTAAGTTAATATCCATAACACTGTCATAAGTGCTTTCATCACAATCCGCTAAAGAAGCAACAGGAGTAACTCCTGCATAATTCACCAAACCATCCAATCGTCCGAACTTTTCTTCTGCAAATTCAAAAATTTTCTTGCTTTCTTTAATGTTCCTTAAATCTGTTACTACAAAGAATAGGTTATCCGTATTCAACGAACTTTTCATTTCATCAAAAGAATTTTTATCTCTTCCTCCTACAACAACATTAGCTCCTTGTTTTACACATTCAATAGCTAACGCTTTACCTACTCCTTTGGTTCCTCCTGAAATTATTATGACCTTGTCTTTTAGACTCATTCTATTTTTCTTCAAAGTAACTTAAAAAGTGTAACCGTTTAATAACATTGAATTCCCTTTTTCATCAAACACCTTAACGCTATTTTGTATTTCTTTAATTTTCAGTTTTAGTTCCTCTTTTGAATTGCACACTACATAAACTCTTGAAAGCACTTGTGCTTCCGTTCCTACCATATCTTTGGAAATTACATCGTTAATTTTAAATCGCTGCTGAACATACACTATTTGCTTATCATTTCTTAGCTCGTCCAAACCACTTATCTCCGAAATAACACCTTCTTTCAATAAAAACCAAACAGAAGCAGCGTATTTCTCGTTAAAGTCAGGTTTGTTTATCATATCAAGATTTTCAATACCCATTTGTCCTGTTAAAGCAAAGTTCACTAACATTTCTTTTTGGTCAAATCCGTTTGCTGCTTCTATAAGAAAATTAGGAGCTTCGCCCTGTAGTCTGAATCCGGGGTCATATAAATGTATTTTCCCTTCTTTTACAAACGCAGAAATCATTAGCACTCCATTTTGCACATTCAGACTTTTAAACAGCAAGCACATTTTATCGTGCAGGGTTTCAAGATACAAATCAATATATTTTGACGGATAAACTCCACCCAAACATACTTTGCTTACATTTCCCTGTTCATTTGTGGTATATCTGTCTGCAATTGCCGAAAGATGTATTTCTCTATTCTGAAAAGTATAGTAAACAAAAATATTATCGCAATCCATATATTCATCTACAATAAACCTTTGAGATTTTGAAAACATTAATGCTTTGTCTATAGCCGGTTTAATTTCTTCTGCACTGTAACAGATTGACATTCCTTTGCCTGAATTTCCATCTACAGGCTTAACAAATACAGGAAATTTAATTTTATTCAACTCCTCTATTGCCGGGTCTTTACTAATCTTAAATTCAGGAATTATCGGTATGTCGTATTGGTTACATATATCATTAAACTTTCTTTTATCTGTGAAGATTTCGCATTGTTCTTTTGTTCCATAACACGGTAAATTCAATGCTTCACAAACTTCTTGGTATGGTACAATTAAGCGATCTGCAACGCCCACCATTACTCCATCAATCTTTTCTTGCTTAGCTAATTCGACTAAACCATCCACATCTAACCCATTCACATCACAACTCTTATCTGCATATTTTTTAGCAGGTGCATAAGGGTTATTATCCGTTACAACGGTAAATACACCCATTTTCTGAGCGGTTTGTATTAGTGGAATGGTTTCAATATTTGCTCCTAAAATGAGGAGTTTTTTATCCAATAAATTTGTTTTCATATTCAAAACTGAAATTCTAATCGTTTGAAGCGATTGTTTGCGTTATTGAAGTCAACTCATCATCGTTCAATCCTACATACAACGGCAAGCATAAAACTATTTTGCAAAAAACAAATAGAGTTGGCAACAACTGTTTTCATTCTTGCTTTTTCTTTATTATTTCCCAATAGCCACCTTTTGCAGAACCGATGTATTGCAAAATATTTTCCTGTTTTAGTTTCTCAATGTCCCTCAATATTGTCCGTTTTGTTAATCCTAAGTTCAACGCAATTTCTGCGGTGGTTATTTGCGGTTTTTCCGTTATCAACGCTACAATTTGTAACAATCTGTTTTCGGTGACATTTTCGGTGACATTTTCGGTGACATTTTCGGTGACATTTTCTTCTGCCCCTAACTTTTCATTAAACAATACCACTCTAAAACCATTGGCAACTTCCTCAAAAACAGGTGCTACAACACCGTAACCTCTGCATATTTTCTGAATACGGTGAATGCCGGAACCGTATCGCTCAATCCACCCGATTTCTTTAAATGCTTTGGCTATCAGTTTGTTTCTTGATTTTGAGGTGTAATTGCCGCTCAACAAATCCTGAACGGTAACTCCTCCGAACAATTTTCCGGGATTGTAAAACTCGATTTTGTTGTCAAAAATTTTGATGATACTTCCCGAACTGTCCCGATAATCACGATGCACCACCATATTGATAACAATCTCACGAATGGCATCAAGCGGATAATCAAAGCGTTCGGTGCGTTGCGGTTCTCCGGTAATGATGTATTCCACCATCAAATGTTTTTTGATAAAAGCGATGATTTCATCAACTTCCGTGAACAAATCGGTATTGAGCGACAAGGAATCGATAATCGTACTCTCGCTTTTGAACCTCCCAATTTGTATATCGCTGATTAAGCAATAATCCGAAACAAACAGCAGATATGCCCCGAAAGTGAGTTTTCCTTCCCGAAGCATTTCCGTTTTTGACAGAAATTCGAGCGGAGCGTAAGGAATGATATTTTGTGTTCGTTGTTCGATTTTTTGAATATAGCGACTTACTTTTTCCAAAGAAATAGCTTCGAGAGAATGATTCGGGTCAATATAAAAATCCCAGCTTGTGTTTATCGTTCTTAAATGTTCATTAGCGATTTCTTCTACGCTCATCAAGTGATTGGAATTGCCGATTCGTTTGTAGCATTTGCCTTTTACAGAAACAGGTTTTATAGGATATTCCTGAATTTTCAAGGCAACTACACTTTTGTTTTGCTCTTCTGCTATTTCTATTTCAGGAATAATGGCAGAAGCAGTTTTGTTCTTGATTTCGTTAATCCAATTCTGAACGGTTTCTTTACCGATTTCTACGCCTTTTATTTCTCCGTTATCCGAAACACCGAGATAAACCGTTCCTCCTTTGGTATTGGTAAAAGCGACCAACGAAATTATCACCTCATCGCTGAATGAAGTTTTAAACTCGGTGGTTTCACTTTCGCCTTGTTTCAGAATATGTAGAAGGGTTTTGTTCATTATAGGTTAATCAGAGAACATATTTTTTCAATTTCTTTTATTTCAAGTCCACAATACAACGGCAAACACAAAACTCTTTTAGAAACACTTTCAGAAACCGGCATCGAAAGACGATCCAAATATGGCAAGGTATTCAGTGAAGGATAAAAATAACGCCTTGGAAAAATATTATTTTGGTTTAGTATTTTTTGCACTTGCAATAATTTATCTTCGGTATCAAAAATCACAGGATAATAGCTGTAATTCCAATTTGTGTTTTCTCTGATTTTTACTTTTTGTAGTTTGGAAAAGTCCAACAATTCGTTATATTTTTCCACTGTGTTTTTTCTGCTTAACAATATATCCTGCATATATGGAAATACTGCCAGTCCCATAGCTGCCTGTAGTTCGGAAATTTTGGCGTTAATACCTAAGCCGTAAAAATCCAAAGGACCGTTATGTCCGAAGTTATGACTGTAAAACAATTTATGCTGTAATTCTTTGTCGTTTGTAAACATAGCTCCACCTTCAGCTGTATGAAATAGCTTGGTTGCGTGAAAACTACACGTGCTTACATCTCCATAATCAAAAATGCTTTTCCCGTTGTATTTTACTCCAAAACAATGAGCGGCATCATAAATAACTTTCAGGTTGTATTTTTTGGCAATTTTTTCGATTGCTTCAACATTACAAGGATTCCCGAAAACGTGAGTTGCCAATATACAAGTTGTTTTTTCGGTTATTGCTTCTTCTATTTTTGTTTCGTCAATAGTCAAATAGTCGTGGTTAATATCTACAAAAACAGGCGTACAGTTTTCCCAAACTATAGAAGCGGTAGTCGCTACATAACTAAACGGAGTAGTAATTATTTCTCCTTCTTTGCCTAATAACTTTAAAGCAATTTGCAAAGGAACAGTTCCATTATTGGTAATGGTAAGCCACTGAACATTTAAGTATTGTGCAAGATTTTGTTCCAACTCCTTTACTAATTCACCACGATTAGTGAGCCACTGCTTGTCAAATGCTCGTTTTACTTGGGTGGTATATTCTTCAATCGGAGGAAGAAATGTTTTAGTTACAGGTATCATGCCTCTATCCTTTTCCATTCAGGCTTAAATTGTATAGGCGCCCATCCATGTGTTTTGCCATGCACAGTAAAGTAAATGGCAGATTGATACCGGAAAAGACCTTCTCTTACTCCATCTTTACGTTGCGAAAAACCTATTGTTATAGAATATTTCCCCTGCGCAAAGTTGATATTGGGAAGCGTAACCGAAGTTTTAAAAATTCCCTTTACGGATTCAACAGCAATTTCCTCATTGAAATTCGTGATTTCCGCAAAGTTGCGTTGTTCTTTATCATAAAAAGCAATGTACACTCTGGGGTTTTTAATTTGCTCTTTACAATCTATTGCTATTTCTATTTGTAAATCGCTTCCGTAGTTAATTACAATGTCATCCGCTTTAGTAAAAGTCTTACCCTCTGAAAGAATTTTGATTTCCCGAATATCAGCCAAATCAGAACCTTTGTAATCTTCTATTTCCAATTTATATCTGCTGTAATATTGTGTAATACCCGAAGCAACATCATCTGTATAGCATACTGTCTCTCCCTTTTCCATCAGCAATATGTTGGTACACATTCTTGCTATCTGCGGCATCCCGTGCGAAACCAATATCATTGCGGTGTTTTGCAGCAGTTTATCCATTTTGTTAAAGCATTTCAGTACAAAGCCCATATCGCCTACCGCCAATACTTCATCAATCAACAATACATCCGGTTCCATTTGTGCGGCAACAGCAAAGCCCAACCTTACTCTCATTCCCGAACTGTAAAATTGTACTGGAGTATCAATAAACTCTTCTATTTCTGAAAATGCAACAATTTCGTCAAATTTCGCCTGCGTTTCTTGTTTTGTAAAGCCAAGTATGGCTGCGTTATTAAAGATGTTTTCCCTGCCGGTTAAGATAGGATTAAACCCCGCGCCTAATTCAATCAATGCGCCTACCCTGCCTCTCATTTCAATCGAACCTCTGTCGGGTTTGATTAAGCCGTTCAGCATTTTAAGCAGTGTGCTTTTTCCTGCTCCGTTATGACCGATCAAGCCTAAACATTCACCGCGTTTTACTTCAAAGTCTATATTCTTTACCGCCCAAAATTCGCCATTGCGCAAATCGCGTTCTTCATTGTTTCCAAACAATGAAGAACCTAAATCCTGAACGCCATACCAAAGACTTTTTTTCAAGTCTTTACAAAATTTTTTCGATACACCTTCGGCAGAAATTAAAACCTCACTCATACGATAAACTCAACTTGACTTTTCAATAATTATAGGGATAGAAATTCTGTAAAACAGCCAGCCTATCATCAACAAAAGTATTGCTCCGCCAACCACAACAGCAAAATAAACAAGGTTGTCGAACGCCTGTCCGGTCAGGGCATTCCGTGTGTTTACAATAAGTGGCGTGAGCGGATTCAGTCTTATTATCTCGGATACAACACCTCTGCCCCCAACTGAGTAAACAACAGGGCTTAAAAACATTAAAAACTGCATCAACAGCGGAATTGCGTGTCCTATGTCTTTGTAAAGCATTCCTATCGGAGTCAGTAACATTCCTGTCAGAAAACCTACCGTAATGATTGCGCATAGTCCGACCGGAAAGAATAATACAGAAAAAGAAGGCAGAATGCCGAATGAAAGCAGCACTAACACCAAAAGGATAGATTTTATGAAAGTATTGTACAGTATTTTATAGATGCCCGAAATCAGAAGTGCTTCTTTGGGAAAATTGATTTTGCCCATAATGCCTTTAGCTGCCTGAGTTTGGGCTAAAGGCGCATTGATACTTTCAACAAGAATTGACCAAAGTATCGTTCCCGTGAAAACGTAGGCAGGGTAAGGAATGCCCGTATTGGAAATTTTTACTACTCCGGAAGCCTGCAAAAAAATCCATGCAACGGCATTCATCAGCGGGATGAAAAATGCCCAAAAAAAACCAAGTATGGATTGCCTGTATTGTCCTTTTATATCCCGTACTGTCAGCCTCCATGCCAAGTCGCGGGAGCGTTTGGCATCTTCCAGCATTTCACCCAGTAAAGAACTTATTTTTATGGAACTGATCGGCTTGTAAACTTTGGTCTGCATTGTTTTCCCTAAATTATTAAGGTATTGAAAAAGTTTAAAATAACGTATAAACAAATGGTGCAGCCGCGCTTCCGCCACCGATAACCACTAAAATACCTACCAATAACAACACAATAATAATAGGCAGAAGCCACCATTTTTTGCGCTCCATCATAAAGGCAAACAAGTCTTTCAGCGATTCCATATTATTTTTTCTACTCTGCTTTGTGGTGTTCTAAGCGGGCACAAACATAATACTTTGAATTTAGCTCTTCCGGCATTTTAAAAATTGGTTCAAAAAAGCAACAGACAGTATGAGAATAAAAAGTGGCAAGTTTGGTCTGATATTGTACAGGCTAAAACCCGATTGCAACAAAATGAAGTATATGAAAATCAACCCTTTCACCCTCAAAATCATTTGCCACCCAACCATTCTGAACTTTTTACCGTTTTGAATAAACAGATTGATATTTTTGCAGACGTTGAAAAATTTTTTCGCCTTTTCCTTATTGTTCTCATTGTTTTTCACGGCACACGCTTCGCACATTGTGGGCGGTGAGTTGTACTACGATTATTTGGGCGGAAATCAATACCGCATTACGCTTAAACTTTTCCGCGATTGCTATTGCATAAACTGTGCAGGCTTTGCAGCCACCGAGTATGTTACAATCACCAACACAGGCGGTTCTGTTATCACACAATTGGGCTTGCCTTTTCCCGGCTCAAATCAACTTTCTTCGGTTGTGAATAATCCTTGTTTGGTTACTACCGATGTGTGTGTGGAAGAAGCTGTTTATACAGGCACTGTGAATTTGCCTCCGATTGGAGGTGGTTACAATTTGGTTTATCAAAGGTGCTGCCGCAACACAACCAATAACTTGATTGGCGATCAGGGCGCCACTTTTATGGCACATATCCCGGGTACTGATGTTGTTACAAACAGCGCAAACAGTTCACCACGTTTCGACAATTTTCCTCCTATATTTATTTGTAATAATGCGCCTTTAATTTTTGACCATTCGGCAACTGACCCCGATGGTAATGTGTTGCGCTATTCGCTTGCTGCACCGTTTGATGGCGCTACCGTAAACTGCCCCGACCCAAGCCCAAACTCTCAGGCAAGTGGCGCCTGTCCTACAATTCCCGATGCTTACAATGCAGTTATTTATCAAAATAATTATAGCCCGATCAATCCTTTGAACGACCCGCCAAACACCGGTGTAATGCGCATTGATTCTGTTACCGGGATTCTTACCTGTACTCCAAATACACAAGGGCAGTTTATTGTGGGTGTGCAGGTGGATGAGTATAATAATGGCGTGCTGATTGGTTCCACAACGCGCGATTTTCAATTCAATGTGGTGCAGTGTAATATTCCTATTGCGGCAATACCTACTGCATCTATTGACCCTGCAACAGGTATAGGTGTTTACCGCGTTGAGTGCGCAGACAGCACGATTACTTTCAACCCGAGTATTTTTAATCCTCCGCCAACTTCAAATCCTGTAACGGTGCATTGGGATTTTGGCGTACCCAACAGAACCGATGATACTTCAAACCTTACCAATCCAAGTTTTACTTATCCTGATACAGGAACGTTTATTGTTACCCTTTCGGTGAGTAAAGAGATTAACGGACAGGGTTGTTATGATACTACCAGAGCTATTGTGAAAGTGTATCCCGTATTTTTTCCCGGATTTGAATTTGCTTCAAACATAAATGCCGTTTGCTCGGATGTTGGCTTGAACTTGCAAGACCAAACGATTTCCACTTCGGGAAATATCACAAGTTGGTTTTGGAATTTTGGTGACGGCACAAACAGTACGCAACAGAATCCGTCAAAGAAATATAACTCTGCGGGTACATTTCCAATCACATTGACTGTGGCAAATTCAAGAGGCTGTTCGGGTACTTTCCGCGATTCGGCAATAATTCACCCTAAACCAACAGCCGATTTTGATGCGCCTGCGGTTTGCGAAAATCAGCCTTCATTATTCAGCGATGCCTCAACTGTTGCTCCGGGTGGCATCACCACTTACGATTGGGATTTTGACGGGCAGGGAAGTTCATCTGTGCGCTCACCTTTGTTTTCATTTCCAACCACAGGCAGCAAACTCGTTCGACTGATTGTGTTTAGCGATAAAGGTTGCAGCGATACGCTTTTCAAAGCCGTAGTGGTAAATCCGTTTCCGATAATTACCGCTTCGCCAAAAGTTAGTTCGCGTTGCCCTTTTCAGCAGGTTCAGTTGGATGCGCAGGGCGGTGTGAGCTATGTTTGGTTTCCTTCTGCGGGTTTAGATAATCCTACTTCGGCAACACCAATTGCTACTACCGATACTGCTTCAATAACTTACGTTGTGCAGGGAACGGATGCCAACGGTTGTTCAAATAAAGATTCCATAAACATAAATGTTTACGGCTTGCCTGCAATTGATGCCGGTGTAGATACTTCGGTGTGTTTAAGTTCGGGCAGCTTTCGCGATAGTGTGATGTTGGTGGCAACAGGTGGCGCAACCTACGTGTGGTCGCCCGCAACAGGGCTTTCGGATGCAACGGTTTTCAATCCTGTTTCGCGCCCTCTGCAAAACACTACCTATTATGTAACAGGAACGGATGCCAACGGATGCGTAAATATTGATTCTGTAAATGTGTATTTTCTTGACCCTAATCTGAATTTGATTTTAGAGGATGATAAACCTATTTGCGAAGGTCAGGAAGGCTCGGCTACGGTTATTGACCAAGGCTCTTCTTCGTACCTTTGGACACCGTCAAATTATGTTTCAAACCCGACAATTTTCAATCCTATTTTTTCGCCTCCTTCAACTACTCAATATGTTTTAAGAGTAAATAATTACTGCTACACCAAAACCGATACCGTAAATATTGTTGTGCTGGATTTGCCTACGGTTGATGCAGGAAATGATACTGCAATTTACCGCGACAGCGAAGTGTTGCTGAACGGCACAACCGATGGTTTAGACTACTATTGGTTTCCCGGAACTGTTGTAAAGTCGCCTTTTGAGCTTTCAACAACTGCCACGCCCGAAAATTCGCAGTGGTATTATTTGTATGCTTTGAATGCTGCGGGTTGTGTGTCGGTTGATTCAGTTTATGTTACGGTATTGTCTCTCACAAAATTATTGTTGCCCAATGCTTTTTCGCCCAATGGCGATGGCGTGAACGATGTATTCCGCATAGCGCGTAACATGAATATCGGTACGCTGAAAACTTTCAGTGTTTACAATCGCTGGGGGCAGTTGGTGTTTCAAACCAATGATGTATCGCAAGGTTGGGACGGCACTTACAAAGGCAAAATGCAACCGTTGGGTACTTATGTTTGGTATGTAAAAGCCGTGAACAAAGACAACGAGGAAATAAATGAAAGCGGAAATGTAACTTTGATACATTAACAGTTATTTTTCATTGCTGCTTTATCACCAAACAATCTCAATTCTTAATTATGGAATTATTTAGCGAAGATAAAAATGCCACTTGTGTTATTACACTCAAACCCCGCGGTCCGGTTGCCATTACTGGTGATTTTATAATTATTGATGAGGACGGAAACGAACTTCCTAAAAAAGAAAAAGTATCCATCTGTCGCTGCGGCATGAGCAAAATTTTACCGATTTGTGATGGCGCGCACAAAGGATTATCGTTCGGACTTTAAACAGAAAAGTAATTCACACACAAAATTTTTTCCATGATTAAAGACTTACCGGAACTTGTTGAAGCGGGAATAATTTCAAAGGAATCTGCTGAATTGATTCGACTCTTTTACGCTAAAAAAAATCCGCAGCCGCAGAATCGGTTGCTGATTGCTTTCGGCATATTGGGCGCATTGTTAATCGGCTTGGGCATCATCTTAATTATTGCGCACAACTGGGATGAGTTGGCACGTTGGTTCAAAACAGTTTTAGCATTTGTTCCTTTACTCATTGGGCAATTTGCCTGTGCTTATACTTTGCTGAAAAAGAAAGAAAGCATTGCATGGCGCGAAGCCTCTTCGGCATTTTTGTTTATGAGTGTTGGGGCGTGTATTTCGCTTATCAGCCAGATATACAATTTGGGTGGCAACCTTGCTTCGTTTCTGCTTGTGTGGATGTTGCTTTGTGCGCCACTGATATATGTAGTGCGCTCGTCTATTGCTTCGCTGTGTTATGTAATCGGCATCACATATTATGTAAGTGAAACGGGATATTGGTCGCGCTACGATGGCGGCAATCCTCATTTGTACTGGGCGTTGTTGTTGATTCCGCTGCCGCATTACTATCTTCTTTTCAAACAAAATATTGCAAGTAATTTTCTCACTTTTCACCACAGGTTTATTCCGCTTTCTATACTTGTTGCTTTGGGTACGGTGGCGGAAAGTTCGGAAGAATTTATGGCAATCGCATACATGAGTTTGTTTGGTTTGCTCTATTTAATCGGCACACTTTTTACTGATGAAGAAAACAACGACTACAAAAAACTCGGAGCATTTGGCACTGTAACAACGTTCATTGGTTTCAGTTTTAAATGGTTTTGGGAAGAATTACGCAATCAGGATTTGCAAATGCTTTCGCCCGAATTTATTGTTGCTGTTTTGATAAGTGTGCTGGCTTTGTTACTTTTCTTTTATAAACAAAAACGTAAGCCCGATGCGCCTTTCAACCCGCTTGAACTCGCGTTTGTGTGGTTCATCCTGATTTTTGTTTCGGGTATTTATTCCTACATTCTTGCAACAGTGCTTACGAATATTTTTGCGCTGGCAATTGGTGTTTACACGGTAGTGCGCGGCTCAAAGCAAAATCATCTCGGCATTTTAAATTATGGTTTGCTGATTATCACCGCGTTGGTGGTGTGCAGGTTTTTTGATACCAACATGACCTTTATAGTGCGCGGCATTTTGTTTGTGTTGGTGGGCATCGGGTTTTTTATTGCCAACTATTCCATGCTTCAAAAAAGGAGAAACCATGAGCAATAAAATTTGGTTGATTATTCTTTTTGCGGTGATGGCATTGGCGCAATTGTTTGTGCCTTTCAAAATGATTTTTGACAGGGAAAAAGTTTTAAGCGAAGGCTATACTTTCAAATTTAAAACTGCCCCCATTGACCCAAGCGACCCTTTCAGAGGAAAATATATTACGCTCAATTTTGCCGAAAATAATTTTGAGGTTACTGATGGCGAAACGTGGCACAACGGGCAAACGGCTTATGTTTTGTTAGCAAAGGACACGAATGGTTTTGCTAAAATTATGGATGTGGTAAAAGAACTTCCAAGCGAAAGTGATAACTGTGTAAAAGCAAAAGTGAATTATGTTGCCACTAAGAAGGATTTTGGGAAAACCATTCAGGAGCTGAATTTTGAATATCCATTTGAGCGATTTTATATGGAAGAATCGAAAGCGCCATTAGCCGAAAGTATGTATTGGGAAGTTTCACGCGACACTACAAAAATCACTTACGCATCTGTAAATATCCAAAACGGAAAAGCTGTTTTGAAAGATGTATTTATAGGTGATGTTTCGATAAGGGAATTGGTGAAGGCGAAGCAGCCGTAACTTGTAATCTGTAATTTCGTAAATCTTTACCGCCCTCCGTACTCGCCATTGCAACAAGCTATTGTGGATACCTTTTTCATCGCTACGCCTGTTCTAAAAATGGAATACTATTTTTTTGTGAAAAGCGTTTTCCCTTCGACTTCGCTCAGACTGACGGATTCTGTCACCCTGAGCGAAGTCGAAGGGAAATCATTCAACCGTTTTCATCATTTATGGTAATTGATATTCTGTTCATAATATTTGTGTGCGTGGGCTTTTGGTGGGGATATACCAAAGGCATTATTTATTCGCTGTTCTCGCTTATTGCTTATTTTTTGGGCATCGTTGTTGCGTTGAAATTCTCTTACATGGCAGCAAGTTTTGTAAAAGAAAAACTGAACCCCGACCCTACCATGACGGCTGTTATTTCATTCATTCTGGTGTTTGTGATTGTGGTGCTGCTGGTGCGTTTTATTGCATGGGCTTTGGAAAATATTCTGCAATCGTTTTCGCTCAATCTGCCCAACAAAGTTGTTGGCGGAGCAATTCACGCGGTGGTTGGAATTTATGTGTTGTGCGTGTTGCTTTGGTTCATCAATAAATGGGGCGCGCTGCCCGAAACTCAACGCACCGCTTCGCACGTTTATCCTTACATTGACGATATGGCGCCCACCGTAATTGATTATTCGGGCAAGGTGATACCGATGTTTAAAGATGCCTTCCACGATTTTGAAAAATTATTAGACAAAAAAACTTGATACTGCTGATTGACAATTACGATTCGTTCACCTACAACTTGTGCGATTACATTGCGCAGCTTGGGCACGAGTGTCTGGTAGTGCGCAATGACGAAAAAACTATCGAAGATTTAGACAACATCGCCTTTGATGCAGCAGTAATTTCACCCGGTCCAAAAACTCCCGCGCAGGCAGGCATCACCATGCCGTTTATAGAAAAATATTATCGCTCGAAACCCATTCTCGGTATTTGTTTGGGGCATCAGGCAATAGGAGAATTTTTTGGTTGGGAACTGGTAAAAGCACAGCAACCTGTGCACGGCAAAACATCGGTAATAGAAGCGCAGCCCAATCATTTTTTGTTTAAAGGTTTACCCGCGCAGTTTGAAGTAATGCGCTATCACTCTTTGGTTTTAAAGCAAAATAATATGTCGAAAATTGAAGCGGTTGCGCACACCGTAAACACCCGCGAAATCATGGCTCTGCAACACAAAACACTGCCTGTAACGGGTTTGCAGTTTCACCCCGAATCTATCCTTACGCCTTATGGAATCAACATTATGCGCAATTGGTTTGAAACTGTTTTGCAGCCCGACACGGCATTGTAAACAAAAAAGATATTTTTACGCACAATGAATTTTGATATTAAACAGGAGGGCAAGTTTCGCTACTGCGAAGAAGGTAACGGTGAAGTAATTCTGTTGCTTCACGGTTTGTTTGGCGCACTCAGCAATTTTGCGGACGTAATCAATTATTTTTCTAATCGCTACAAGGTGGTAATTCCTTTGCTGCCGTTGTACGAACTGGAGTTGGATAAATCCACTGTTCAGGGCATGGTGGATCACGTAAAAGAGTTTGTGGATTTGAAAGGCTACAAAAACATGAACCTGATTGGCAATTCGTTGGGCGGACACATCGCTTTAATTTTTACCATGCAAAACCCCGATTTGGTGCGCACCATAACGCTTACGGGCAGTTCTGGTTTGTTTGAAAATTCGCTTGGCGACACCTACCCACGCAAAGGTGACTACGAATATGTGAAGAAAAAAACGCAGGAAACTTTTTACGACCCAAACCTTGCAAGCAAAGATTTGGTGGACGAAGTTTTTGATATTGTAAACGACCGCAACAAAGCCCTGCGCGTGGTGTTGATTGCTAAAAGCGCGGTGCGCCACAACCTGCGCGATGAAATACCGAACATTAAAATTCCCGTAAATTTAATTTGGGGAAAAAACGACAGCGTTACTCCGCCTTTTGTTGCCGAAGAGTTTCACAAGTTGCTGCCCAACTCCGAAATTCATTTGCTCGAACACTGCGGTCATGCTGCTATGATGGAACTGCCGCACGAGTTCAATAAAGTAACTGATGATTTTTTGACAAACAAATTACAATC
>CAZSEG010000006.1:8286-14752 GCA_964605875.1 uncultured Chitinophagaceae bacterium | reverse complement strand
CTGAATACAACCTTTGGATGTTTCGGCTGTCTTAACGCAGTATTTAGTAACAAGCAAGTCAAAACATTCGTACAACAAATAACAAACACTCAATATGTTAGCAAAACACCTCATAGCAGATAATATTCCACCGCTGAAGCCAAGCGACAACGGGGAAAAAGCGCTTCAATGGATGCACGAATTTGCAGTGCATCAGTTGCCCGTTGTAAAAGACGGTAAGCTCGTTAATCTTATTTCGATGGAAGATGTAATCAATGCAAATGATTTTGAGCTTCCACTATCCGAATACCGCAATTCATTTGCACATTCTTTTGTGTATGAACACACGCATTTACTGGAAGTAATTAAGCTCGGCAACAAGCTGAAAATTGGTGTGATACCTGTGTTGGACGAAGAAGAAAATTATGCAGGTTTAATTTCTTCCGAAGATATTTTGGGCGCACTTGCATCATTCAGTTCATTGACTGATGAAGGCAGCATTATAGCGTTGGAAGTTCCTTTAAAAGATTTTTCGCTTACCGAAATTGCACGAATTGTAGAAGGCAACGAAACGCAAATTTTGAGTTGCTACACCAACATTCGTCAGGATGTTGCAAAAGTTGATGTAACGTTAAAACTCAACAAAGCCGACCTTTCGGTAATTGTAGCCGCTTTTGAAAGATACGATTATCAAATCAAAGGCGTGTATCAGGAAACAGGCTATACCGAAGATTTGAAAGACCGCTACGATTCTTTTATGAGGTATCTGAATGTGTAAGTTTATCATTCAATGCTGCTTTTTACAATGGTTTAGGTAAATTTCAATAAGAAATTCTACATTCGTTTCTGCTGAGTTTTACCGCGCATGACATTAGAAACCGTTTTAGAGCAATTAGAAAAAGTTGAAAACGACATTAAAGCCGAATCGCTTTTGGCGGTAATGTTGCGCAACGGCTTTGAAACGCATCAGTTTTTAACTCGCTTAAAAGGAACTTTCAAGCGACCTCATTCCCGAGATATTAATAGTTTTTACTTAGATGAATCATCACATATTGATGAATTTATTTCTATAGAGCTGAACCGCAACGGGCTTTACGATGCGCTTCCCGAAGGGCTTTTTCACCAACCGATGCTATCGGGCGACAACACAAATCTGATTGCAAAATATGTAGCACAGGCGCGCGCAAACCGCAATATCGAAGCCGATGCACGCAAACTTTTTCTTCCTTTAGAACACGAAGTTTTTCTTGCAAAACTTTCTTTGGAAGATAAGGAGCAAAACATACTTGCGGATATTCAGCAGCACAGCGCGAGCAATTTGCTTTTCCGCTTTTGGGGCTTGAAATATTCTAAGCAGGTAAAGGGTTTGAATATGTTGGTGTACCTGCTGCCGATGCTTGAAAAAGTGGTAGGCGATTTTCAATTAACGGAGGCTTGCTACGAATTGATTTTAGGCGAAAAAGTAAGCATCAGGAAAACCCAAAGCGCAGATGAAACACTTGCCATTGAGGAAACTTTCACCCTTGAAGATGCCTTTTTGGGGCAAAACACGGTTATAGGAAATATCGTCCCTTCGCCATATCCTGTTGTAGAAATTGAGATTGGTCCTTTGAAGAATTTCACCTTGTCGGATTACATCAATAAAGGGGTGTTGTTTCAAACGTTGCAATTACTGCACGAATACTTTATTCCGGTAGAAGCGGAGGTGCGCGAAATAATTTTTCCTTCGGAAAGAGAAAGTGGTTTTATATTGGGCGACCAAAATCAACCTGCCTATATGGGTTATTTTGAATTAAGTTAGATTTACACCCTCTTGTTTTAAGTTATGGATTGGAAACCTTCGATTGTAAATATTGTTTTATCGGCAGCGGGAGCAGCCTTTGGCGCATTGTTTTTTTACTTCGGTAAAGATGTTATCGGCAAGTATAAAAAGCATCTTATCGTTCACACTTTGCTGAACGTGTTGTTGAGCGGGCTTTTCAGTTTAATCGGCTTCGTGATTATTGAAATGCCGCGTATGTCTTTTTCTATTGCTCAATTCATGTTTTTGTTTGGCGGCATGGCGCACGCTTTGGGTGTTTACCTGCATCAGCCTTGGTCGAGCCGCACAAGTTTTAAACCCGAATTTTATTTTACGCTTACGCAATTTGCGGTAACAGCAATTGTGTTTTCGCTCTTGCTGAAGTTTACGGGTCCAAAAGAATATTTATGGATTTATCCGCTTGCCGCACTCATGTTTCCCATTCCTTTTCTTGCCATGAAATTGTTTGATTTTGCCATGGCAATTCCGTTGCAAATCTACAAACGTTGGTTCTACCCTGTGGATGAAGAAATGCCTGATGCCGATGATATGACCAAACCTATCGTAATTGCATTTCAGTTTCAAAAAAGAATGCGCGACACCAGCTACACAAACTTTCGCGCCAAAGCTCCTGTCCGCTTAAATTTCGGACAGTTGTTTTTCTTTTTTATCAACGACTACAACGAACGTCATCCCGAAAGCATTATTGAATATTTAGACCCGCAGCGCAATCCGAGCGGCTGGGTTTTTTATGTAAAAAATCCTTGGTGGAAACCGAATCGTTTTATTGACCCGCACGTTTTGGTGGGCGAAAACGATTTAAAAGAAAATGACGTTATTATTTGCACGAGAGTGTATGAACAAACCGTAAATAATGAGCAAGCAGCTACAGCATAAATTTGTTCACTGGATTGATGGCATGAAGGTGAATAAATCACACTTCATTCAAGACCAATTGGCAACCGTTGATTTGGTGCGCGATGCGGCAAGCCGTTTTGCTTCGCCTGTCAATTATGGTTTGCTGTTGCCCGAAGCGGGTAAAAGCTCATCGTTGGAAAGCAGCGTTGTAACGGAAGCAAACGGAACACTAACCGTAACGGTAACTTACTGTCGCGCCACCACCGCCAACGGCACTTTGATTGATATAAACCCTGCATTTCCGCTTACCGAGCAATTGGTAATTTCTAAACAAATAGAACTTGCGCAAAAACCGACAAGCTATTATGTTGTGCTAGTTGCAGATGCTTTTGCCTTTACGCCAACAGGAGTGCCGAATCCTGCTGAATCGCCTGCAAGACAGCCATATATTTCAACAGCAGTTTCAGTTCAATTTTTGAGTGAAGACGAACTTTCTACACATAAATCATCACCTGTTTTATTGCCTATTGCCAAGGTGATTATTAAAGCAGGAAAAGCCGAAGAGGATGTTACGTTTATTCCGCCAAGCACCGCTTCGTTAGCCTATCCCGACCTTGCCGATGTGATGGATGAAACAGTGAAGTTTTACGCGCAGATGGAGCAATTTGCTTTGACCATTATTCAAAAAGTGCATCAAAAAAATCAGCAGAATGATTTGGCATTATTGATGTTGGGGCTTTCGCAGCAAATGCAGGGTTTCATAAACTATCGCTTCGCTGCATTGAAGTGGGAAGCTCCTTATCGCTCGCCATTTGCTTTGTATGAAATCAACTCATCTTTTGCGCGTGTTATTTACTCTTTTCTTGAATCGAGAATGGGAACAGGCAAAGAGGAGATGATAAACTACATCACCGAGTGGTGCGACCTTACACAAGGTCAGTTTGAATCATCGGTTGCTGAATTGTTGCAGTTGCCCTACAACCACAGCGACATCAATAAGTCGCTGATAAAAATTACAGAGTTTGCCAAAACACTTTCGATAGTGTTTAGTAAACTTGCAAAATTAGATTACATCGGCAAGAAAAAAGAAACCAACATATTTGTGAAAGAAGAACCTGTTAGCAATATCAGTTCTACTGATGCAAAACCTAAAGTGAAAAGAAGTTTTCTTGCCGACTAAACACAATAAAATATTACGATGGAGCCTTTAAATAAAAACGAACGCGCACGCTCATTCTGGAAATTTTTAGCCCTGCTTTTGGGTGTGATTATTCTATCCGTAGTTGCAGTTTTTGTAAACTTCAAAGTGCCTTATGTGGAGAATGAAATTTTGCGCGCGCAAAACACAAAATACGAAGCGCAGTTAGGCAACGATTTTTCTTTCTATCAAAAGTTAGATACCGTAAGACAGCTATTAGATAAAATAAATAACCCGGGAGAGAACGTGGTTTACTTAGACCAGTTCATCAGTTCAACATTAGTTGATATGGGTAAAAATCTTTCGGATACAACTTCGCGCAAAGAGTTTTACAGCAACATCATTGCACAATCGTTGGAACTGCAAAAAGCGAAAAAACAATTACGCGATTTGGGTGGTGCTTCTAAAGATGTTGAAACCTACAAAAGTGATTTGGAGAAACTTTCGCGCGATTTGGATAATGCAAAGCGCGACTTGGATTTGTGCAGGCAGTTGTCTAACAGATAAGAATGTTGCTGATTACAACACCTCTATCCGCACATCTTCAATCCTGTTGTTTGCCACTTTCATTACCGTGAATTTTATGGATTGAAATTCTACTTGTTCCATAGCTTTTGGAAGGCGACCGAGCATTTCTAAAACCAAACCTCCGATAGTTTCTGCTTCGCCTTTTGCTTCTGCAAAAAAATCTTCTGCAAGCTCAAGCGCGGCACACAATTCATCAATGGTATTTTTGCCCGAAGCAACATAAATTCCATCGGCAATTTTCAGGATGGTGCTTTCGGGTTCGGCTTCATCAAATTCATCTTTAATATCGCCAACCACTTCTTCCACAATATCTTCTAAGGTAATGATGCCGTTAGTTCCGCCATATTCATCTACTACAATAGCTATGTGCTTGCGGCTCTCCTGAATTTCGCGCAGCAAATCATCTATGTGTTTTGTTTCGGGCACAAACAACGGCTCGCGCACCAGTGACTGCCAACCAAATTCATCATTTTGATTCAGATGCTGCAGCAAATCCTTGATGTATAAAACACCTTTTATATTGTCTAAAGAATCTTCAAAAACGGGCATACGCGAGTAGCCGTGTTCCTTTACTTTTTCAATCAATTCAAAGAAATTCATGGAAGCATCCAAAGCGATTACATCCACCCTGGGGCGCATCACTTGCTTTACGGTAATGTTGCCCAACTGCACCACACCTTTCAGCAGCTTTGCATCTTCTTTCGATTCCTTGTTTTCATTCTCCACAGTCATTTCAATCGCCATATTGATTTCCTCAATATCAATTTCGGCATTGCGTTTTTTCAATTGCTTTTCAAGCATCTGTGTAGAACCAATCAGCATCCAGTTCAAAGGGCGGTATAATTTCAGCAAAAACCGAAACAAGCCTGCCGTCAGTTTGGCAATAACAAACTTATTTTGTGTGGCATAAACCTTTGGCGTTGCTTCGCCAAACAACACCAACACAACGGTTACAATCACCACGTTAAAAGCAAATTCTATTGCGTGTGCCGGAATCAAAAAACCGCCAACGCTCACATCAATAAAATTGAGCATCCGGGTGGTTACAAAATAAGAAAGGATGATAACTCCGATGTTCACCAAGTTATTGGTGATGAGAATTGTAGAAAGCAGATAGCGCGGTTGTTCCATCAAAAGCGCGATGCGATTGTCTGTTTTGTCTTCGCTTGCTTTCAGGTTGTCCAACTCGGGTTTAGTGAGCGAAAAATACGCCACTTCCGAAGCGGACATAAGCCCCGAACACAAAATCAAAAACAGGATAACAAAATTTACCGCGACAATATCTGCCGATAGCGGATTGAAAAATGATTCCGATAAAATAACAAGAAAAGATAAAGGCGGGGGATAACTATCTCCGTCCAAAATTCGAGTGTTTAGTTAAATAAAAGTTCATGGCAATTAAAACGGCAAATCATCTTCCACAACAGGCGCAGATGCAACCGTGTTTTCAAAATTGTTTGATGAAGATTGTGAAGCGTTTGTATTGCTGCTTGTGTTGCTGTTGGAATAATTACTGTTACTGCTGCCACTGCTTGCGCCATCTTCTTTGCGGTCGAGCATCTGGAAATTTTCAGCTATGATTTCAGTTACATAACGTTTTTGCCCATCCTTGTCATATTCGCGTGTGCGGATTTTTCCTTCGATGTAAACCTTGCTTCCTTTTTTCAGATACTTCTCGGCAACTTCTGCAAGCCGCGTGAAGTTGATTTTAATATTGTGCCAATCTGTTATGGTTTGAATATTGCCTTCTTTATCGCGATATTTTTCGCTGGTGGCTAATGAAAATTCTGCAATAGCATTGGTGTCGGAAAAGCGTTTCAGCACAGGGTCTTTACCCAGATTGCCAACAAGGATAACTTTGTTTACCATAGTATTTAATCTTTGAAATTTAAAAAATAGAACACTAAACTAAACTATTAAGTATGTAAAACAAAAATCAGAAAATAAATTCGCTGCTAATTGTAAAGCGTTCGCAGTTTCTGCTCGTTCAGAACATGAATTTTTCCATCCGTAATATCAATAAGTTTTTCGCTTTTAAAATCGCTTAACGTGCGGATAAGCGATTCGGTGGCTGTGCCTACAACCTGTGCCAAATCTTCGCG
>CAZSEG010000006.1:0-8276 GCA_964605875.1 uncultured Chitinophagaceae bacterium | reverse complement strand
CTCATTTTTTCTGAACTTTTCATGCACCATTATCAAGCCGTCTGCCACGCGCTTGCGCAATGAATTGTAAGCAAGCTGAATCAATTTTTCTTCGCGCTCGCTGAGGTTGCTGCTCAATAATTTTATGAAACGTTTTGCCGTTTGCATATCGCTTGAAACCAACTGCAAAAAATCCGGTTTTGGTATCAGCATCACGGTGGCATCTTCCAGCACTTCGGCATTGTCGTGATAAATGGTTTCTTCTAAAAGTGGCGTGTAGCCAAAAAATTCATTGCTGGTGTAAATGCCCGTTATCAGTTCTTTTCCGTCTTCATTCATGCGGAAAGTTTTTACTTTTCCTTTCACCACAAAATAGAGATATGACGGGCGGTGTGTATGCGCATAAATGATGTGCTTCTTTTTATATTCAATCACTTCGCGCTCATCGGAAGTGAGTTTGATATTCGAGTTAGTTTGCGCATTTCTGAGAAATTCATCCAAGCCTTCTTTGCCTGCCACAGAACTTTTCATGGCGGCTGCTTTTTTCAATCGTATCTCAATTGCATTCAACAATTCAATATCATCAAAAGGTTTGGTGAGGTAATCATCCGCGCCCATTTCCATGCCTTTGCGATAATCGGTGCGCTCGGCTTTTGCGGTAAGAAAAATAAACGGAATACCGGAGGTAGCGTTGTTTTTATTCAGCAAATGCAACACACCGTAGCCGTCTAATTCGGGCATCATAATGTCGCAGATAATCAGGTCGGGAAGTTCCTTTATGGCAAGGTCAACGCCTATTTTTCCATTCTCGGCAGCGAACACTTTGTAAGCTGCCAACTCAAGAATTTCAACAATATTTTCGCGCACATCGCGGTTGTCTTCTATCAGTAAAATCTTTTTCATTTTGATGTCGGTTTATTGCACGGCAAAAGAACCATAGCGGCAAAGTTGGTGAATTGATTTCAGACAGAGGCAATTATGATTTTGCTCATGTTTGAAAATGACAACAGCCTTAAACCACATAGGAACATAGTTGATTAAGTGATGAGTTATGAATTATGAGAGATGAGTTACGAGAAATTTTCTCTGCGGCTTTGCGCCTCTGCGAGAAACCTAAGTTTGCGTAAGCAAACGCTCTGTGTGAAACAAAAAAAGAAAAGTTTACATAGCCAAAACAAGTTTTCGACATAGCCTGTTATCGCAATTAACTATGTTCCTATGTGGTTTAAATAATGTATTTGGCTGTTTTCAATCCAATTTCCCTCTCAAATGATACGCCTTTGATTTGGTGAAGGTGCGCAAACCAACGTGCGAAAGTGTGCTGCCGAAACCCGAATGTTTTCTGCCGCTCCAAGGCAATGCTGCGCTCACTCTGTCGCAGCAATTCCAGTATGCTGTGCCACTATTCAATTGCGCGAGTAATTTTTCTGCACGTGTTTTATCGCTGGTATAAACGGCAGAGGTCAAGCCGTATTCGGTATCATTCATTAAGCCGATGGCTTCTTCATCGTTTTTTACTTTTGCAATGCCGATGATGGGTCCGAAACTTTCTTCGCGCATCACTTTCATTTCGTTGGTTACGTTGGTGATTACGGTCGGTTCAAAGAAATAGCCTTTGCCTTCTTTTCTTTTGCCTCCTGCTGCAACAGTCGCGCCTTTTGCGGTGGCATCTGCAATCTGTTCTTCCAACACGGCAAGCTGCTCTTTGCGTGTAAGCGCAGCGATGTACACGCCTGCTTCTGTTGGCAAACCGCACTTCCAGCTTTTTACTTCTTTCACAAAAGCATCCACGTAAGCATCATAAACTTTTTCATGCACATAAATTCTTTCTACCGAGCAGCAGCTTTGCCCGTTGTTGTAAAACGCGCCATCAGCAGTGCCTGCCGCTACACTTTTTATGTCTTCTACATCATCGGCAACATACAACGGGTCTTTGCCGCCAAGTTCCAAACCCACTGGTAGCATTTTGGATGCTACTTTGTTGTAAATGTAATTTCCGGTGTGGTACGAGCCGGTGAAAAAATATCCGTCAAAAGGCAAATTCAGCAAGGCTTCGCCCACTTCTTTTGCGCCAACGGCAATGTGAAAAGCATCTTCATCTACGCCAGCCTGCTTCAATAGTTTTTCAATTTCCAAACCTGTAAGCGTGGCATATTCCGAAGGTTTGTAGAGCACCGCATTGCCGGCAAGCAGCGCAGGCACAAACACATTTACGCCTACCAAAAAAGGATAATTCCATGCACTGATGTTGCACACCACGCCCAGCGGCTCATAGCTGATTTTTTCGCCCAAGCCGTCTGCGCGTGTCATCCATTCATCGCTTAAATATTTGGATGCATTGTCGGTAAGCCATTGGATGCGGTTGCGTGCGCCATTCACCTCGTTGCGCGATTGTTGCAGTGGTTTGCCGACTTCGCTTGTGAGCGTGGCGGCAAGATGCTCAATATTATCGTTCAATAAATCGGCAAACTTTTGAAGCGCCTGCACACGTTGCGGCAGGGCGATTTTTGCCCATCGCTGCTGCCCGTTGCGCAGCAATTGCAGTTTTAGTTCTAAAGTAGATTGAATGTCTTCGGAAATATTTGCAACAACTTCTTCTGTTGCCGGATTGATGATTTGCATATTTCAATTTGAGGGTGCAAACGAAATATTTTTTCGGCAGAAAAAGGGAGTGTTCACACTTTTTGATGAGAGAATAAACAGCCTGCGCTCACATTTTGCAAGTATCCAATCAACCTAATTTTTCGCAGGTTTCGAGCGTTTTAGAGAAGATTTTTTTACAGGTGCTTTCTGCTTAAATTCCTTCTTCACTCTTTTCTCGGCAGGTGATTTTTTTTCGACTTTTTTCTTTGGCTTTTCGGTTGAGTGCAACTTTGGTTTCTCCTTGTCTTTTTCGGCTAATTCCTGTTTGCCCAAAGTGAAATGTTTAAGCATACGCACTTCCTGCTCGCTCAAAAAACGCCACCTGCCGCGCGGCAAATCTTTTTTGGTAAGCCCTGCAAAAAACACGCGGTCGAGCTTGATAACTTCATAGCCCAAAGCCTCGAAAATTCTGCGCACCACGCGATTTTTTCCGCTGTGAATTTCTATGCCAACCTCCGATTTTGTTTTTGGATTCGGAAACGCAATTTCGTCCACTTCCACAATGCCGTCTTCCAACACCACACCGCCTTCGGAAATTTTCAAAAAGTCGGAATCCTTCAATTTTTTATCTAAAAAAACATGATACACTTTTCTGATTTCGGTAGAAGGATGCACCAATTGTTGGGTCAATGCGCCATCGTTGGTAATCAGCAAAACGCCTGTGGTGTTGCGGTCTAACCTGCCAACGGGATACAGGCGCGGCTTCTTTGCCGACTTGATTTTATCGTAAGCCCCGCGAATCAATTCCATCACGGTTTTGCGCTCGCGCTCATCGCTGGTGGTGGTGATAAAGTCTTTCGGTTTGTTCAACAAAATATAAACTTTCGATTCGGGGTTCAGCAATTTGCCGTCAAAACGAACTTGGTCAATCGGTTGCAAGCGATGCCCCATTTCCGTAACCACAATGCCGTTTACGGTTACTTTTCCCGCTTTAATCAACTCATCGGCTTTTCTGCGCGAAGCAACGCCCGAATGTGCAAGATATTTGTTGAGGCGCATATTGTCGTCCTCCGTTTTTTCGGCTTGCTGCGGCACATACAATCTTTTGCGCTCGCGCGGTTGCTTGTCGTTCACCCATCTTTCAACAGGCGTTTCTTCTTCTTTTTTGTTGAACGAACGCACACGGGCTTTCATGGCGCGCCCTGCGGCTTGATGCAATTGGCTGTCGGCAGGTTTCTGCTTTCGGAATTTCTCGAAAGGCACTTCCTGCCTTGCAGGAGTAAAATTTTTCTTGGGTTGTTCGCGCTTACTCATTTGAACGTGCAAAGAAAGGAATATACGCGATACATTGTTATGCAGAGGTTCTGTTTTTGAAATGCCGACCTAAATTATTTCATCACTCACGGGAACATTATAACCTATCTCACCGTATATCAGACAAAACATTCTTGTTCCCTCAAAAATAAATGGATACGCACAAAGCAGGTTCCGCCCCCCTTGCTGATAATTACCAACAGCTTGCGCTCACCGAGCGCGTGTATTATTTATTGACGGAATGCAACAAGGTTCGTAAAAATGATAACCAACGCTGGAAGCAGCATATACAATCGCTGCGGGCGGTTTTTCAAAGTATCACATCCAATTTACTGAAAGCAAAAGTGCTTTTTGAGCAGGCGAATTACTGCTATATGGCAGAAGGTGAGTTTCGGAAATCGCTTGCGCTGTGCAGCGAAGCGCGAACATTGTTTGATGAGCGCGAAACAGATTTGCAGATAACTTTTTATTCGCTCACAGGCACTAATTATCATTTGATGGGTAACTATGACGAAGCCCAACCGCAGTATCTCAACGGCATTGAATTGTTAGAAGCAAAATCAGAAAAATCATCGGAAGATTTAGACAGCCTTGCCAAACTTTACTACAACGTTGGCTTGTTGCGCACCAATCTTCAGAACAAAGAAATAAGTGTTGAATATCTTGAAAAGGCACTGCATATCTACCAAAAAATCGGCAGCAAATCGGGCTTGGCGCGATGCTACAATGCACTCGGACATCATCATCCGAAATCGAAAGACGACTCGGTTGTTTCCATTGATTTTTATTTAAAAGCAGCTACTTATTTTGAAGAAGATAACGACCTGATTGGTTTGGCAACCGCCTATAACAATATCGGTTTAAAGTATGGCATGATGCGCGATGTGGAAAGCGCATTGGCAAATTTTGAAAAAAGTATTTCGCTGCGCAAACAGCTTGGAAACCGCAACGGCATTGCGTTCAGCTACTTTTATATAGGCAGCGCCTACGAAGCAAACGAGCAATATGACGAAGCATTGACTTACTATCATCAGGCAGAAAAAATAATGTTGGAAATTGACAGCAAACATGAATTGCATCAACTGTATGACCAGGTTTCAAAAGCCTATTCGCACAAAAAGAATTTTGAGCAGGCATATAATTATCACAAAAAATTTATTCAGCTCAAGCATGAGATATTCAACTTCGATTACAAAACTTCTTTAAGCATAGAAAATACAAAGCTGTTGATTGAGCAACAGGAAAAGGAGGCTGCGATTGAGTTTCAAAAACAACAGGAACTTGCGCAATACATTCAGAAATTAGAAACCGCGCATGACGAATTGAAGCAAATGGCATTTATCGCTTCGCACGATTTGCGCGAACCCATTCGCATGGTTACGATTTATACATCGCTTATTAAAAAACAGAAACATGCTGAATTGGAAAGCGAAGTTCATCACACCATTGATGAAATTATTGCCACCACCAATATAATGTGGAAGACTTTACAAGGCTTGCTGCAATCTTCTGCAGAGGCTGTGAAAAATAAGTGCAACAAAAAATAATTCTATCCGTATGCGACTAAAGAAGCGAAATTGTCGTTAGTGAAATTTGATGAATTTTAAAAAACCTCTGTTATGAATAAACGTTCTACTCAGCAAGCAGCACCAACTGCACCTTCTGCACAAGGAGGGTGGCATGACATCGAACAGTTGGTGGATAAAATCAGGATAATGAACCTGAACAAAGAGCCAAGCGTAGAGCCGCTGATTAAAAAAGTGGCGGAGTGGGCAGAGGCAAACAATCATGCACATTACAAAGCAGAAGCCTTTCACGAACAAGCTGTTTTTCTGTTTGCCAAAAGTGGCGCAACAGAAGAAGCATTTGAGCTTGCACAAAAAGCGTTGGAGTTAATCACCATCGAAGAACATCCGTTGCTCGTTGCCCGCATCAACAAAACGATGGGCATGATTTTTTACTACAAAGGAATCTATTTCAAATCGCAGGAATATTATTTGAATGCCTTGCGATTGATGGAAACGTTTGCACGAAAAAACGATTACATTATTGAAGAATTGGCGCGCACTTATCACGGCTTGGCGATTCTGCACGATATGTCGCAGTTTGATGATTTAAAGAAAATGTATCTCGGTCGCGCGTTGGAATATGCGCTGCAAAGCGGCACTAAATCAACCATTTCAAAATGCTACAATGCCTTTGCCGTTTATTATGCAAAAAACCGCGACTTTGAATTGGCACTCGGCTACTACAAAAAATCGTTGGACATTGCTTTGGAATTGGATGATAAAATCATGCTTTCGGTGTGTTACAACAATCTTGGCAGCAGCCATGTTGAACTGAAAGAATTTGATAAAGGTTTAGAATATCTAAACAAAGCACTTGCACTGAAAAAAGAAGGCGGAAAGCCCAACGCCATTGGTTTTACGCACATTCACATCGGCAAAGCATATTTCGATTGGGGAAAATTGCGCGAAGCATTTGACCATTTTCTTGAAGCCGAAAAATTGTTGATTAAAGCAGGCAGCAAACATGAGCTGCATAGCTGCTACAAATACCTGTCGGATATTTCTTCACTGCTCAACGATTATCAATCTGCCTACGATTACCTGAACAAATACATGGCAATTGTAAGCGAGAATCAAAACTTTGATAAAGCCGCTGCAATCTTAGATGCGCAAACAAAATTTGAATTAGAGAAGAAAGAAAAAGAGGCAGAATTATTGCGTCAGAAAAATTCGGAGATAGAACGCTACGCCTATAAATTAGAAAGCTCGAACAGGGAGTTGAAACAGTTTGCACACATCGCCTCGCATGATTTGAAAGAGCCGTTGCGCATGGTAGGCAGCTATGTTTCGTTGCTTGAAAAAAAACTTACAGGAAGGCTTTCGGAAGACGAAACGGTTTACATGAATTTTATTCTTGACGGAACAAAACGAATGTATTCGCTCATCAACGACATACTCGAAATTTCTAAAATAAACGTAGAGTCGCACTTCCGCGAAGTGAACCTGAATTTAGTGGTGTATGAAGTGATTCAAAACCTTGCACCGGATGTGCGCGGGGCTTCTGATGTTTTGGTGCAATCTTCATTGCCAACCATCACAGCCGACAGAACGCAAATGCTGCAACTGTTTCAAAACCTGATTTCAAACGCCATAAAATATAACAAAAGCGACCGCCCCCGCGTGGATATTTCGTGCCGCAACATAAACAACAAGTTTGAAATAGCTATTGAAGATAACGGCATCGGTATTCCGGTAGAATATCGCGAAAAAGTGTTTGTGATTTTCCAGCGTTTACATTCGCGCAACGAATTTTCGGGTACGGGCATCGGGCTTGCCATCTGCAAAAAAATCATTGACAACATGAACGGAAAAATTTGGGTGGAAGGCAACGAAATGGGCGGCACAAGTTTTAAAATGGTGATTCCGGCAAAGCCTGAGTAGGTGTTAAAATCTCTTACGTCCTCACTTCGCATTTTACATCTAAACAGAGTTTTTATCTTACGCCCAAAATCAATGTATATGCGTAAGCTATTCTTTCTTCTGTTCGTTGTTGCAGCGGCAAAAACACAGGCACAATTCAACCTTGAAAAATTAGGCAAACAAGTGGGCGATCAACTCAAATCGCGCACCACCACTACTTCTACAACCACAACTTCCACAGGAAACAAAGGAACTTCTTTTACAGAAAACGAAGCCGGGCAGGCAATCAAGCAAGCACTATTGAACGGCATCACCACAGGCGTTACCAAAGCATCGACAACAGATGGTTTCTTCAAAAATGCTTTTATCAAAGTGTTGTTTCCGCCCGAAGCAAAAACTATGGAAAGCACATTAAGGCAAGTAGGCGCAGGCGCGTTGGTGGACAATATTGTATTAAGTATGAACCGTGCAGCCGAACAGGCAGCACCACAGGCAAAGCAGATTTTTGTAAGTTCCATTACGCAACTCACCATCACCGATGCCATCAATATTGTAAGCAATCAGCAGCAGGATGCCGCCACAAGATTTTTAGAAAGAACCACCACCACCCAGTTGGTGAGCGCGTTCAAACCTTCCATCAAAACGGCATTGGATAAAACGCTTGCAACAAAATACTGGCAACAAGCCATGACACAATACAACCGTATTCCTTTTGTTTCAAAAGTCAATACCGACCTGCCCGATTACGTTACGCGAAAAGGTATCAGCGGTTTGTTCTATTTAATAGCGCAAGAGGAAGCAAAAATCCGCAAAGACCCTGCCGCGCGCACTACCGATATTCTGCAAAAAGTATTCGGAGGCATTAAGTTGTAAATTATTTCAAAAACCTTAATGCTTTCCAACTTTTCCAAAGTTTGAAACCATACGTGTTCGAAACCTTGAACATATGTATATTATCGTTGAAAGAAGGGT